>CAIRMK010000053.1 GCA_903879645.1 uncultured Bacteroidota bacterium | reverse complement strand
TACCAATACAATGGTTATAAACAAAAAAGCCTAACATTGCTGTTAGGCTTTAAAAGCTCCCTCTCTTGGGCTCGAACCAAGGACCCTCTGATTAACAGTCAGATGCTCTAACCAACTGAGCTAAGAAGGAAACTGTATATTGTAAATTTGTTTTTGAACGTTTTTGTGCTTTATCTCAATTGGTCCCTATCTCTAAAGGGAGAATTATATCGCTAAGCGGTTGCAAATATAAAGCGTTTTTTATTTTTTGCAAACAAAAAAGGATAATTTTTTGTTTTTTTTTATTTCCCTACAATTGCTTTGTAGATATCATTCCCGTTTGCAAATAAAAGTAAGCTAATAAGTAAAACAAATCCAACCATTTGAGCTCTTTCAAGGAACTTGTCGCTTGGTTTTTTACCGGATATCATTTCGTATAATAAAAAGATAACATGACCACCATCTAAAGCTGGAATTGGTAATAAATTCATAACTCCAAGCATGATGGAAAGCAAAGCGGTGATATTCCAGAATACAAACCAGCTCCAAGATGAAGGAAAGATATTGAAGATGGCTCCAAATCCACCTACGCCTTTGTAGGCACCTGTACTAGGTGTAAAAATCGCTTTTAGTTGTTTTCCGTAGCTCGCTAGCTCTTCCCAACCTCTGTGTATCCCCACCGGAATAGATTGGAAGAAACCATACTCTAGTTTGTTGATTTTATATAACCCTAATTTCTCCATGTTATCGTAAGGAATTCTAGTAGCAAAGGCTAGTCCTAGTTTGGCGCTGTCGTTTACTTTTAGGTTTACTTTTACCTCTTTTTCGTTTCTTAAAACGATAGCTTCCACCGTTTTCCCTTTTAACCCCTCTAACACAGCTGCTGCTTCATCGGCATATTTAATAGGTGTACCATTAATGCTTTTAATGATGTCTTTTGTTTTTACAGCCTCTTTGTTTGGTGTTTTATCCACATAGCCTGAAACTATGAACGGCACACGCAAATCAACTAAGGTGCTCTTTTTACCTTTCATCAATTGTGAGATAAAATTGCCTGGTAGTGTAATTGTGGTGTCTTTTCCTTTGTGGTTTAAAACTACTTGTTTGGCTAAGAAAAGTTGTTTGTTGATGTCGTCAAATTTCTCCACTTTAATGCCATCAATAGACACTACTTTATCGCCTGTTTTAAATCCTAATTTTTCAATTGTTGGATTGCTGATCCAAATACCATCTTTTACATTATCGTTGGCAATGTATTGTTCGCCATAGTAAAACGTCATTCCGATGTAGATGATAAACGCCAAGATAAAGTTTACCGTAACTCCTCCCAACATGATAATCAATCGTTGCCAAGCTGGTTTGGAACGGAATTCCCATGGTTGTGGTTCGCCTTGCAATTGTTCGGTGTCCATACTTTCGTCAATCATCCCGGCTATTTTTACATAACCACCTAGCGGTAACCATCCGATACCATATTCGGTATCGCCAATTTTCTTTTTGAATAAAGAATATTTGACGTCAAAGAAGAGGTAGAATTTTTCTACTCTGGTTTTGAATAATTTAGAAGGGATAAAATGTCCTAATTCATGAAGAACGATAAGTATTGATAAACTCAATAAAAATTGAGCGAGTTTAATTGCAAATTCCATTTTTGTGATTCAGTCTTGTTATAAAAAAAGCAAAAGTAAGGTTTTCACCTTACTTTTTACTAAATATATTGTTTAAGCCTACTTTTTTATAATTTTTTTATGAAATGTTCCTTCGGATGTAGCAATTTGCACTTGATATACACCTGAAGCGAGTGTTGAAGTCGTTATATTTGGAGTAGAAGTTTCTAAAACGAGCTGTCCTAGATTGTTATAGAAGTCCACTCTTTCAATACTGATGTTGGATGGCATTTGAATGTGTAGGACCTCCGTAACAGGATTTGGGTATATTTCGATAGCTTTATCCAGTTCGAAGTTTTCATTGGCTAAGGTTATCGCATTGTTTTTTGAGATTAGATGTACTTCGGGGTCAAATTCGACACTCACCACTGGAAAGGAAACCGGTTGAATAAAAACTTGCCCATTGGTAGTGTTGTTTAGCACAATATCTTGTTGTTCGCCATTGGCTCCGTGAACACGGATGGGAACGGGCATTTCAAAGAAACTTACTGAAGGGTCCGATTGTGTTTGGTTGATGGTGAATTTTGCTTGTCCTACCCCCCAATTTTGAGCCGTAATCGTATAGGTTGGATAGCCTTGATTGTATATCCAATCGTTGAAAAATTCGGTTAAACTACTTCCGTAAGTTGTTTCTAGATGGCTTTGAAGATTTGTTGTTACGGCATACCCGTAAGCTAAAGCAGGGTCGGCTAAATAGTCTTTTAGCGCTTGAAAAAAGGCGGTATCTCCCATTTTAAAACGAAGCATTTCCAAGACCATCGCCCCTTTATCATAGCTCAATCGATCGTCAAAAATTCTATTGACATCGGTTGCTTCGGTATCGGTAAGGTACACGGCACCATTAGGCTGTGAGGTAATATAATTTACCATATTTGTTTTGTCGGTCACAAAAGCACTCAGGCTATCGAAATTTTCATACACAATAGACGCTACATAGGTGGC
Organism: uncultured Bacteroidota bacterium; assembly: GCA_903879645.1. Classification (GTDB taxonomy): domain Bacteria; phylum Bacteroidota; class Bacteroidia; order Flavobacteriales; family Flavobacteriaceae; genus Flavobacterium. The sequence goes on along the minus strand of CAIRMK010000053.1, from coordinate 7,353 downwards.
AAAACTTTCGTTTAACCAAATGTCTTTCCAAGAGCCACAGGTGATTTTATCGCCAAACCACTGGTGCGCCATTTCGTGGGCAATCAATTGTCTGTCAAATCCTATCATAAAAGAAACTGTGGTGTGTTCCATTCCTCCACCCCAACCAAATTGGGCGTGACCGTATTTTTCGTTGTGGAAAGGGTATATTTCGAATAGGTTGCTGTATAAATTCAGCAATAAAGGCGTTTGGTCTAATTGTGGTTGAATAGTGGCTAAGTCCTCTGGGAAAATGTAATTGATGATGGGATATTGATTAGGAGAGGTTCCCGCTGTTTGATTGTAGACACTAAAATTGGTTACTGCAATAGCGATTAAATAGGCAGGAATTGGATAATTATGATGAAAATGAGTAGTTTTATTTGCGCCATTCACCACGGGAGCTTCGGGTTCAATACCATTAGAAACCGCTATGTATTGGGATGGTGCGGTAATGTAGACATCAATACTATTGGCTTTATCGTTTAAATCTTGTTTGCAAGGCCACCAATCTCGAGCGCCAAAGGGCTCGGATAAAGTCCATAGAATTGGATTGTTGTTGTGGGTTGTTGTTACAAAAGAGCCAAACCCACCGTTTGGAGGTGTTCCAGAATAGGTGATTTCTACGGTTGCTGAGGTGCCTGTATGTTGTGTCGCAGGCAAAGTAATCACTAATTCATTGTTACCATTTTCTAAGAAAGATAGATTTTGGGCATTCATTTTTACGGTACTTACGGTTAGCTCATTTGCCAAATCGAAAGTTACTGAATTCATGTTGGATAGTGCTGTGTACGTAGTTGTTACTTTTCCATTGATAGCATACACCGCTGGGTCAACGGTAAATTCTAATTTATGATAGGTAATATCATAGTTTTGAGTATCCGGATTTACCGTGATATTCATCATCTTAAAGGCTGATTTCCTTTCGGAGTTTGCTATTTCATTGGTCTTAGATTGTTGTTTTTGAGCAAACAAAAAAGTTATGGAACACAGGAAAAGCAGTAGGTATATTTTTCTCATCGGTGAAAGCTAATTTCTGCGAATATAGTAAATAATCAAATTGTCCCCCTTCAAAATAGCTTAATACTGCTAGTTAATTGACTATTGATGACGATTTTACAATGAATTATAATCTTTTTTATAATATTCTTTAAATAGAAACCAATTTCTTAAATTTGCAATCTTATAAAATTTACGTCATGTTACAGATAGCTGTTATTAGAGAAAATCAAGAGAAAGTAATTACTGCCTTGGCCAAAAAGCATTTGGATGCTAGAGCCATAGTGGAAGAAATTGTACAACTGGATGAAAATCGCAGAAATACTCAAGTTGAGCTAGACAACACACTTTCTGAATCCAACAGGTTATCGAAAGACATTGGTGATATGATGAAAAATGGAGAGAAAGCAAAAGCTGAAATCTTAAAGCTAAAAACGGTTTCTTTGAGAGAGCAAGGAAAAGAGCTTTCTGAAAAATTGGAAGTGTTCGCCAATGAGTTGACTCAAAAAATGTATTTGTTGCCTAATATGCCTGCAGATATTGTTCCCGAAGGGAAAACGCCTGAGGAGAACCTAAATGTTTTTGAAGAAGGTGCCATTCCTGTATTGCATGAGGGAGCACTTCCACATTGGGAGTTGGTTAAAAAATATGATATTATTGATTTTGAATTAGGTGTTAAAATCACAGGGGCAGGATTTCCTGTTTATAAAGGAAAAGGGGCTCGATTACAACGTGCTTTGATTTCTTACTTTTTAGATAAAAATACGGATGCCGGTTATTTGGAATACCAAGTTCCTCATTTGGTGAACGAGGCGTCTGCTTATGGAACGGGACAATTGCCTGATAAAGAAGGGCAAATGTATCACGATGCTACGGATGATTTGTATTTGATTCCGACGGCTGAAGTTCCGGTAACAAATATTTTCCGTGATGTGATTTTGAATGAAAGCGACTTGCCTGTTATGTGTACGGGTTATACGCCTTGTTTCCGAAGAGAAGCGGGTTCGTATGGCGCTCACGTTCGTGGATTGAATCGTTTGCACCAATTTGACAAAGTAGAAATTGTACGTGTTGAACATCCGGATAAATCGTATGAAGCGTTAGACGGCATGGTAGAGCATGTAAAAAATATTATGCGTGAATTGAAATTGCCTTTCCGAATTTTACGCCTTTGTGGTGGTGATATGGGATTTGCATCTGCCTTAACGTATGACTTTGAAGTTTATTCTACCGCGCAAGACCGTTGGTTGGAAATTTCGTCGGTTTCAAATTTTGAAACGTATCAAGCGAATCGTTTGAAATTGCGTTTTAAAGATAAAGACGGTAAAAACCAATTGGCACATACCTTAAATGGAAGTTCCTTGGCTTTACCAAGAGTTCTAGCGGGAATTCTAGAAAACTATCAAACTCCAGAAGGAATTGTAATTCCAGAAGTGTTACGCAAGTACACCGGATTTGACATAATTGAAGCCGTTTAAATTTTTTTAATTGGTTGCAAAATTGTCTTTTTACCCCAAATTCCATCTTTTTTTTTATCCGTAGCGCTGCTATGCAGTAAAAAAAAGCTAAAATTTGAAACAAAAATCCTAATTTTTGGCTTCAATTAGAAAAGTTTACCTGCCTTCCTTAACTAAAAGTTAATCTTACGGAATAATGTACTAAATTGACACAAAAAGTGTTACTTTAGTACATTGTTTTTTATTACCGAATCATGAAAAAACTTTTTATTACATTATTTTTTCTAGCTTTTTCGCTTTTTGTTCATGGACAATCTGAACAATTGGCGCAAAATTATTTTGACAGAGGCGAGTTTGAAAAAGCGCAAATCAGTTATGAGGATTTGCTAAAAAGTCAACCTAATAATTTTGTTTATTTTCAAAAAACTATAGAATGTGATCAGCAGTTGCAGCAATTTGACAAAGCAGAAAAAGCGATTCAAGAGCGCTATGACAAATTTAAACAAGCCAATCTTTTAGTTGAGCTTGGTTATAATTATCAACTGCAAAAAAATCAAGAAAAAGCTAAAAAGTACTATGATCAAGCCATCGATAAGATTCGGAAAAACGCCAATGAAGTGTATAATATTGCTTATATTTTTGAGAAGAAATCTTTGGTTGATTATGCACTTCAATCCTATCAAATTGCTTTAGCCCTAGAACCAAAATTCAATTTCAATTTTCAAATGGCCTTGCTGTATGGACAGAAAGGGAATACCGACATGATGATTGAAATGTTTTTGGATGAATCGTTTAAAACGCCTCAAAATTTAGTTATGATTCAAAATCAGTTTTCTCGTTTTATGACTGAGGATTCTGACGTTACCTTTAATGACGCTTTGAAAAAAGCCTTATTGATTCGTATTCAAAAAACGCAAGATATTTTTTGGAATGATTATTTGAGTTGGTTTTATGTTCAGTTGAAAGAATATGGAAAAGCATTTATTCAACAGAAAGCTATTTACAAAAGAAACCCTGAGTCCTTTTCCAACATTGTCAATTTAGGGCAATTGGCCATCGAAGAAAACGATGATGAGGCGGCTACCGAAATTTTAGGTTTTGTACTTGAAAATACTAAAGATTTGGATTTACAGATTAAGGCTCATACCTATTTGATGGAAATGAAAATCAAGAAAGCGCAACCGAAGGATTATGCTGCTCTTAATTTGGAGTTGGACAATTTGATTAAGGAATTTGGTGTGAGTCCGTATACTTTATCCCTATTAAAATTAAAAGCCCATTTTGTAACCTTTACTTTAAAGGATTCGGAAACTGGTAAAGCGATATTGAAAAGTGTTTTGGAAATGCCTATCAATAGAGACCAGATTGCTGAAACAAAAATGGAGTTGGCCGATATTTTATTGTTTGAAGAAAAGTTTAATCAAGCCTTACTATATTATTCCCAAATAGAAGAAGATGGAAAGAATAATCCTATTGGTCAAGAGGCTAATTTAAAAATAGCCAAAACGAGTTATTACAAAGCTGATTTTAAATGGGCTAATCATCAATTGGAAGTTTTAAAATCTGCTTCTACGCAATTGATTGCTAACGATGCCTTGGATTTGTTTTTATTAATCTCTGATAACACCGTTGAAGATTCGACACAAGTTGCCTTGAAGAAGTTTTCACATGCTGATTTTTTATTGTTTCAAGATAAAAAACAAGATGCTTTGGCGGCGTTTCAGGCCATATTAAAAGAAAATAAAGGGGATGCTATTGAACCGGTAACACTTTTACGAATTGGGAAAATCTATGAAAGTATTGGCGATACCACTTCGGCATTGGCAAATTACCAACAAATAATAAACCAATTTAAAGAATCGATTTATATTGATGAGGCATTATTTTATTCTGCTGAACTTTACAATCAATTGAATGATATGGAGCATGCCAAACCACTTTATGAAGAACTCATCACGAAGCATGAAGATAGTATTTATTATGTAACAGCGCAGAAGAAATATAGGAAGATTCGAGGGGATAAGGAGATTTAGTTTTCAGTCGCAGTTTTCAGTTTCAAATTTAAACTTAAATTTTAACACATGATTTTATACAACGTTACCACCAATATAGACGAGAGTATTCACCACCAATGGTTGCAATGGATGCAGCAAATTCATATTCCCGAGGTATTAGCCACTGGGAAATTTACCTCAGCGCGATTGGTTAAGGTTTTGGTTGAGGAAGAAATGGGTGGATTGACTTATGCGATTCAATATACTACTGATAGCAAAGCGACTTTGCAACGTTATTACGATGAGGATGCTCCAAGATTAAGGGAAGAAGGCAGTCGTCTTTTTGGAGATAAAATGTTGGCTTTTAGAACTGAATTGGAATTTGTTTCGGAGTTTTTTCAGTCGAATTAGATAGCATTGTCCTGTAATTGATTTTGTTTTTTTCGCAAGTTGTAGCATTTGTAAGTACTTGATTGTTATGTTTTATAATCTTAATCAATTTTACATATATATCTTAGCAAGCCAGAGGAATGGAACGCTTTATATTGGGGTTACTAATGATTTACAAAGAAGAGTTTTTGAACATAAAAGTAAAATGAATTCAGGTTTTACTTCTAAGTATACTGTTGATAAATTGGTTTATTTTGAAGCTTTTGGTTTTATTAAGGATGCGATTGCTAGGGAAAAGCAATTGAAAAAATGGAATCGACAATGGAAGATCAATTTGATTGAAGAAGAGAATTTGGAATGGAAGGATTTGGCTGAGGATTGGTATGATTAAGTTCTGAGAGGGTGGATTCTCGCCTTCGCGGGAAAGACGAAGGAGTTCGAGAGTGGTTTGGAGAGAATGGAAAAGAGAGAGTGGATTCCCGCCTGCGCGGGAAAGACGAAGGAGTTCGAGAAAGGTTTAAGTACTATATAAAGAAGGGTTTGAATATAATGGACAAGAGAGAATGGAATCCCGCCTGCGCGGCCAAGACGAAAGGGTTCAGGAAAAAAGTAAGGTTTAGGAATGATATAAATATTTTAATACTTTATATCTTATCTATAATAAAAAAACAAAAAACTGCTTAGCGCTTTTGCGTCTCTGCAAGAATTAACAAACAAGCTACTGAAATAAATTCAGCATAAATGGAAAAAGTAAAAGCCAAAAAACACCTCGGACAACATTTTCTTAAGGACGAATCTATCGCCAAAGCTATTGCCGATACATTAAATTTAGAAGGATATAACGATATATTGGAAATTGGTCCTGGAATGGGAGTTTTGACCAAATATTTATTGGAGAAGCCTGTCACTACTTATGTTATTGAAATTGATACTGAATCGGTTACTTATTTGGAGGAGAATTTTCCGAAATTGAAAGATAAAATCATTTCTAAAGATTTTTTACGATACAATATCAATGAAACTTTTGATGGGAAGCAGTTTGGTATAATTGGAAATTTCCCTTATAATATATCGACACAAATTGTTTTTAGAACTTTAGAATACCGGCATCAAATACCGGAATTTGCAGGCATGTTTCAAAAAGAAGTAGCTGAGCGAATTTGTTCCAAAAAGGGCAGTAAAGTTTATGGGATTCTATCTGTTTTAGCGCAAGCTTTTTATGATGTCGAATACCTCTTTACTGTTGATGAAAATGTTTTTATTCCGCCACCAAAAGTAAAGTCGGGCGTGATGCGAATGCGAAGAAAAGAAAATTACACTTTGCCATGTAATGAAAAAATGCTTTACACCGTTGTAAAAATGGCCTTTCAACAACGCAGAAAAACAATGCGAAATAGCTTAAAATCATTAAATTTGTCTGATAATTTAAGAGAAGATAGTATCTTTGACCTCCGACCAGAGCAATTGTCAGTAGAACAATTTATTGAACTTACCCAAAAAATAGAAGCCAATGCAGTTTAAAATCAGCAAAGAACTATTAAAACAAATAGAAGAGCTTGTACAGCAAAAAAACGACCGTCAATTGGAAGTTTTATTGAATGATTTGCACCATGCTGATATTGCTGAAATTTTAGAAGAATTAGATTTTGACGAAGCCACTTATATTTTTAAGGTTTTAGATAGTGATAAGACCGCTGAAGTTTTATTGGAGATTGATGAAGATTTAAGAGAGAAAATCTTAAGTAAATTATCTCCCAAAGAAATTGCAGAAGAGCTGGATGAATTAGACACTAACGATGCTGCCGACATTATTGCCGAACTTTCTAAAGATAGAAAAGAAGAAGTAATTTCAGAGCTTCAAGACGTTGAACACGCCAAAGATATTGTTGAGTTACTTCGTTATGATGAGGATACTGCTGGTGGAATTATGCACAAAGAGTTAGTAAAAGTCAATGAAAATTGGAATGTGCTGACTTGTGTTAAAGAAATGCGTATTCAGGCAGAAAATATATCCCGCGTTCATTCTATTTATGTTGTTGATGATGATGATCGTTTGAAAGGGCGTTTGTCGTTGAAAGATTTGTTAACTACTTCCACTCGAACTCAAATTAGTGATGTTTATATCCGAAAATTAAACTTTGTAAAAGTTGATGATGAGGATGTAGAAGTAGCTCGAATCATGCAAAAATACGATTTGGAAGCCATCCCCGTTGTTGATGAATTAGGAAGACTAGTTGGAAGAATCACTATTGATGATATTTTAGATGTCATCGAGCAAAGAGATACGGAAGACATCCATAAATTTGGGGGTACGGAAGGCTTGGATTTATCCTATACTAAAACCTCACTTTTCGAATTGGTACGAAAAAGAGCTACTTGGTTAATCATTCTTTTTTTAGGTGAAATGCTTACGGCGTCTGCCATGGGGTATTTTAATGTAGAAATAGAAAAAGCGGTTGTATTGACCCTCTTTTTGCCCTTGATTATATCTAGTG
>CAIRMK010000052.1 GCA_903879645.1 uncultured Bacteroidota bacterium | reverse complement strand
GTTTTGCATATTCCAATTTGTTCTTCAGTCATGGTGTGGTTTTTATTTTTATTGGCATTGTTTTTAAACTTATAATTTAGTTTTTGTCTTTAGGTATAAATCTATCATAAAAATCACCTGTTTCTTTTGCGTCAAGTCTTCCAATTATTACGCTGTTTGAACTTTTTGACAATTCAATATTTGGGGTCAAATGATAATGTTCTCTAGCACCACTTGGTAAGTATTTATCTTCCACTTCGTCTTGATTAAGTTCGGCAATTTCTAAAAGAAGTTTTGCCAACGATTTAAGTCCTTCAGGGTTTCCATGAATTAATACTTCGTTCCATTTTGTTATTACGCCATTATCTTCGTCTTCATTATGAGAAACAAATATGTCAAGGTCTCCTTTAATTTCGTTACCCTTTATATGTTTATATTTCATTGTAATTTCTTTTGTCGCGTTGGTTCTACTAAATCAAACATAACTTCAACACATGCGCCACCACATCAAACGAATTCTTAGCCACAGTAGGCAGAAATTCCGTAAAACTTAGTGTCGCATTTTCATCGGCTTTATCCGAAATGGTTCGTATGATTAGAAAAGGTACCTGATTCACCGTACAGACTTGCCCCACAGCGGCGCCTTCCATTTCCACAGCATCACCGCTTAATTCTTTGGTGAGGTAGTCAAAGGCTAAAAGCTCTTTTTTAGTCAAGAATTGATCGCCGGTTACGATACGTCCTTCGTGGAGGGTATGCTCCATTGGAGTAGCCAACGCTAATTTTTTGAGAGCTGCATCCGATTCAAAAAAACGATACTTTGTATAAGGAATCGTCCCTCTTGAAAACCCAAGCTCCGTAGCATCCATATCATGCTGAATGCAATCACGAGCAATAATTACATCGCCTACTTCATAGCTGGTGTTTAGCCCACCAGCAACCCCCGTAAATAATATATATTCCGGTTGGTAGGTATCAATGACCTTTTGCGTAATCATAGCGGCAAATACTTTTCCCACCCCCGATTTCACAAGCACCACTTTTTTACCATGCCATAGGCCTGTATAAAAAACAAACTCATGCCAAGCCACTTGCTCTATTTCTGTGATGTGATGTTTGTATTCCTCTATCTCAGCGTCTAGTGCACCAATAATAGCAATGTAATTCGTTGCGGTAGTCATGGTTTAGTTTTTGGAGGGGACTCTTATTCGGTGATGGCTTCTTCTTTTAGTTTCTCCAAAAATCGCGTATAGACTGATACCGTTCCTGCCAATTGGTCTCCGATGCTTCTTTTTCGTTGGTTGGATATAAAAACAATAAGATTTGAAAAATGGAATGCATACATCAACGCAACCTCTATCCATAATAGCATGGGGCTAAATGATTTTAAATAATTGGCTTGCTTTAACCAACTTAAGTTATTAAAGGTTTCTTCGTCAGCCAATGAAATAAAATAACATTGCAACACAAATCCCATAATTCCTATGATAATGGAAGGTAAGAACTTTAAAAAAGACTCTCTATAACTAATAGCGGATCCATCCACTTTTAAAATAGTCAATCCCATAATTAATTTTCCAGGAGTAGCACCATAGCGCACAGGCAAATAGAGATAGTATGCCAATATTACTATTTGAGAGATAATAAAAGTATAATAATAATTACTCAAACGCATGCTGTTAAACACGGTTATAATAATAAAGACAGGTGACAAGATTAAAGCATCCAAAAATAAAGCGCCCAATCGAACGCCGAAGTTGCCATAAATGCTTTGAAAGGTATTGTCTAAAAATAAAGGTAGTTTTTTGTCGGTCATGTGAGGTTGGTGTAAAGTGATAACCCCCATAGGTGTTAGCCTACGAGGGTTTTTTGATTGGTTTGTTATTTAAAGAACAGTTTCCAGATGCTAGATCCTATTTTGCGTTCCATACCACTTTTGGTGGTGGGGATACCCGTGTTTCGAGCAAATCGTTGTTTAGCTTGCGTGATGC
>CAIRMK010000051.1 GCA_903879645.1 uncultured Bacteroidota bacterium | reverse complement strand
TCCCCTTCGGTCATCACCGTATAATAAGCCTTATTTATTAAATTCATTTCCGCTTGAAAATGCTCGTAACGCAAGTCAGTTGGTTTATCAACGCCGCGCTGATTGGATTTTACTAAAAGATCGTGATTAAAATTACCTTCAAAAAAATGATGATTGTTTTTAGTTGGAATTTGTTCTCTCAAATCCTCCGGAACAATCCAATCCAAAGTAATATTTGTAAATGGCGATTGTCCCCAACGTGCCGGAACATTTAGATTATAAACAAAACTTCTAATGGCTTTTAGCACTTCATCAAAAGACAAATCATCTTTAAAAACATAAGGCGCTAAATAGGTGTCAAAGGAACTAAACGCTTGTGCTCCTGCCCATTCACTTTGAAGAATTCCAAGAAAATTAGCCATTTGACCCAATGCTTCTCTAAAATGAGAGGGCGCTTTACTTTCTACCCTACCTCGAACGCCATTAAAACCATCATTAAGTAAAACCCGTAAACTCCAACCCGCACAATATCCTGTCAAACAATCCAAATCATGGATGTGAATATCACCGTTTCTATGCGCATAGCCTTCTTCTTTCGTATACACTTTATCCAACCAATAATTGGCAATAATTTTTCCGGCAACATTGTTCACTAGTCCAGCATTGGAATAGGAAGTATTAGCATTGGCATTTATTCTCCAATCGGTTTGCGATATGTATTCTTCTATAGTTTGTGTGCTATCTACATAAGTAGTATCATCATTTAATCCTTCTATATGTTCTCGTTGCAATTTTCGAGTATGTCGGTACAACATAAACGAACGCATCACCGGAAAATACTCCTTTTGGAAAAGCGCTTTTTCAATACAATCTTGAATTTCCTCAACCGCCCAAGTATTCTTACTTTGTAACGAACTAATAACACTTTCATAAACACTTTCATCAAATGGAATGGAAACGCTTTCAAAACTTTTCTCTATGGCATCCTTAATCTTATAGCATTCAAAAGGTTTGTATTCACCATTTCTTTTAATAACATATTGCTCCATTGTGATTGTATTTATGTTTAAAATTGCTTTGAGTTTAATCTAAAATTGAAAATCGTTCTTCCATTTTTTGAGCTTTTGGAAAAAGAATATTATTTTCAAGATGGATGTGTTTATGTAAATCTTGCTCAAATTCTTGCAACATTGAATAAGTTACTTTGTAGGTATTACAAGCATCCACAGGTGGCGTATAATTATTTGTTAACGCTGAAATTTTAGCAAATAAATCGCCTTCTGTTTCATGATCACCTCTTAACAAAGTAATTGGATTATGCACCGATCCAAAATGTGGTTGTTCGATAGTTTTATTTTCAATCAAAGCCTTTTCCATTGTTTTGATAAAAGGAAACAAAATCATTTCTTCTTTTTGTAAATGATTTAATAATTCAGTTCCGCTTACATTAAACAGTTTATTTACTTCAAAAAGTTCAGGATGTCTTTCACCATGAACTTTGCATAATTTGTCTAAAAAAGCAAACAAAACAGGTGTTTTTTCTTCAATATAAACATGATGTGTTTTTAAGATATAATCAATCAACAAATCGGTTGGCCAAGATTTAAAATCAATTCCATCATCATTTTTTAATTCCAAAACAGAAAAAATTTCCTCTTGAATTGATTCAGCATTTAGCCCTTTCTTTTGACAAACTTCATCTAAAGTTTTATCTCCTTTACAGCAAAAATCGATTTTATATTTTGTAAAAATAGCAGCAGTTCTAAAATCTTGAGCTACATATTCGCCAATAGTTAATTGATCTGTTATGTTCATTATACTTTATGTTTGAAATTATTATTTAAAATTTTATTCAATATTACGAAGTATTCACTCTTGTAAAACATGATTAAAATCATATAAAATTCTCTTTTTCAGTATTTATTTTGTTGTTTGAACCAAACAGCCCGTAAAATATAATGTTTTGTACATGGTAACATTGAAAAAAAAAATACTGCAATTAAAAAAAGATAAAAACGCTGTCATTTTAGCACACTATTATCAAGAACCCGAAATTCAAGAAATAGCGGATTATGTTGGAGACAGTTTGGGATTATCGCAGGAAGCGGAAAAAGTAGATGCTACTATTATTCTTTTTGCTGGAGTTCATTTTATGGCAGAAACAGCCAAGATTTTAAATCCTAATAAAAAAGTAATTCTTCCCGATGTAAATGCAGGTTGTTCCCTTGCGGAATCCTGTCCTCCCGATCTTTTTAAAAAATATATTGAAGCCCATCCCAATCATATAGTTATTACCTACGTTAATTGTTCCGCCGAAATAAAAGCTTTGAGTGATATCGTTTGTACGTCTTCTAATGCCTTAAAAATTGTGGAATCCGTTCCCAAAAACACTCCAATAATTTTTGCTCCCGATAAAAATCTAGGAAGATATATTATCCAAAAAACAGGACGCGATATGCTCCTGTGGGACGGTTCTTGTATCGTTCATGAAGCCTTTTCTTTAGATAAATTAATAGCACTTCATAAAACACATCCCGATGCCAAAATAATAGCTCATCCTGAATCAGAAACCCATATCCTTGAAACCGCTAATTATATTGGTTCAACAGCAGGTATGATTGCATTTGCCAAATCAGATGCCAGCCACAAGTATATTGTAGCCACCGAAGCCGGAATTTTATATAAAATGCAACAAGAAGTACCCCATAAAATTCTGATTCCTGCCCCTTCACAAGAAGATAATACCTGTGCTTGCAGCGAATGTGGTTATATGAAAATGAACACCTTACAAAAGGTATATGATTGCTTGCTCAATGAAACTCCTGAAGTTACCGTATCGGAAGAAATCAGAAAAAAAGCTTTAATCCCCATTGAACGAATGCTTGAATTATCAAAATAATGATACAAACAGATTATTTAATTATAGGTTCAGGAGTAGCAGGATTAACATTTGCCATAAAAATAGCAGAGGAATTCCCTCATAAAACAGTAACTATTGTAACCAAATCTAACGAAGACGAATCCAACACCAAATATGCACAAGGCGGCATTGCCGTCGTTCAGAACAAAATAGAAGATGACTTTAAAAAGCACATTCAAGACACCCTAATTTGTGGCGATGGCTTGTGTGATGAAGAAGTGGTGACCATGGTAATCACAAAAGGCCCCAAACGGTTAGAAGAATTAATAGAATGGGGCGCAAGATTCGATATTAATGAAGATGGAAATCTCGATTTAGGTCGCGAAGGCGGACACTCCAACAACCGCGTGGTGCATCATAAAGATCAAACAGGACACGAAATTGAGCGTGCCATTCTGATACAAGCCCACAGAAAACCAAACATTAAAATCTACGATTTCTATTTTGCTTTAGAATTAATCACCGAAAACAACCAATGTTTTGGAGCTTATGTTCTAAATGAAAAAACAAATGAAATCATAATTTTCAAATCCAATTACACCCTATTGGCAACCGGCGGTATAGGCCAAATATATGGTCACACTACCAACCCGGCTGTGGCAACAGGCGATGGAATAGCCATGGCAAAAAGAGCTAGGGCCGACATAAAAGAAATGGAATTCATACAGTTCCATCCCACCGCTTTATACAACAAAAACCTATCCTCCACTTTTTTAATATCCGAGGCTGTGAGAGGATTTGGAGCCTATTTGAGAACCAAAGACGGCACTCGTTTTATGCCTAACTACGATCAAAGAGGCGACTTAGCCTCAAGAGATATCGTTTCCCAAAGCATTGAAATCGAACTAAAAAAATCAGGCGACGATTGCGTGTATCTGGATTGCACCCATTTGAATAGAGCTGCTTTTATCAATCATTTCCCCATGATTTACAAGAGCTGCAAAGCCATCGGAATTGACGTCGAAAAAGATTGGATTCCAGTAATCCCGGCACAACATTATTTGTGTGGTGGCATTGCAGTCAATACAAACGGACAAACGTCTATTGCAAATTTGTTTGCCTGTGGCGAATGTTCCCGCAGTGGATTGCATGGCGCCAATCGATTGGCTTCCAATTCGCTGTTAGAAGCCTTGGTCTATTCCGATAGAATTTACCAGTACATAGCAAAAGCATCACTAAAAGAATCACCTGCCAACAAAGATTTCCCCCAATGGAAAAGGGAGAATACCAAAGCAATACCCCAAGAGTTCACCGCCAATACCAAATTAGAATTACAGCTACTCATGCAAAAAAAAGTCGGAATTGTCAGAAACGATTTCGATTTATCAAAGGCCAAAACCCAACTCGAACGCTGGAAAAAAGAAGGTGATACCTTGCAAGCCACACACACAATCAACAAAGAATTTTACGAAGTAAAAAACATGATTGACGTCAGCCTCTTAATTGTAGAACAATCAATCAATAGAAAAGAAAATCGTGGCGGCTTTGTTAAAAACTAATCCTTTACAAGCCTCCAATTCGAACCAAACTTCCTAAAATCAACATTGAAATTGCAATTAAAGTAACAACAACAATCTCAATTGCAGCTGGCAAAATTCTTTCGGAAGATAGTTTTGGGAAGATGAATTTTTGTGAATGAACAGCTAAAGCTAATGATGTAAAAAGCAACACTAATTTAGTAGAAACAATTTTCTCAATCGGACTGGAAAATGAAAACCATTTGGTGATAGTAACATCATAATCATAAGCCAAAAGAATTCCTGTAACCACTAAAATAAATAAAGAAGGCATTCCTATTTTTCCAAATTTTGCTCTAAAATCACTTAAAATGGAAATATCTTTTTGAAGTATTGCTTCAGGTAAAATTCTTAAAACTAAAAATAAATGACCACCAACCCAAATGCTAGCTGCCAATAAATGAATTATTAAAATAATTTGATGCTTCATATAAATACAAAGATACTTAAGCTAATGTTTTATACATCATAACTGCTGAAATATTCATTGCGCGATTCTTGATTTCATCAGCTTTTAAACCTTCAAAAAGCTTATCAACAGTTTGGTTAAAAAGTTCATTCCAATGCTTAAAATGTTCTGGATTCATTCTGCTTTTTTGATGCAATTCCCTGTGAACCGCCATCGGACTTCCGCTGTAATTAGCGGAATAAAATAAGATATTATCCCAAAAATTGTACATTTTTGGCAAATGTAATTCCCAATTTACCTTTGCAACATCAGTAAATAAATAACCAATAACTTCATCCGTTTTGACTTTATCGTAAAAAGCATTAACTAACTTTTCGATGTCTTTTCTATTTCTGATATCTGTCTTCATTTTTTACAAATCTTTGGTTCGGAATTTTTTAAGAGAGATAAAAAACGGTACAATTGCCCATAAACAAAGCAATAAGAATGAAACGATTAAACCAACAGATGTTCCGAAGAAATCTTTAAAAATAGCGCCAGTGTAACCCATCATTGCGGAAACGTCAAGATGTAATAGAATTTGAATTCGAGCTAAATCAATCGGACTTAAAGCCGTTACTCCAACCATTGCATTTTCTATCGGATAATCGGAAAATTGGAATAATAAAAACAAAACCATTCCATCAAACAATAAGGCAAAATACAACCAAGTCATTATAGCAATTCCGATTCCTTTTGCTTTATCTCTTGTCAAAATAGAACTCAAAAAAGCTAAAGCTGTAAAAATTACCGAAATCAAGCAACCAATTACAATCATCATCAATCCAACTCCATCAGGCGAATTGATTAAAAGCGGAATTCCAGCACCCACAAAAAAAGCCAAAACCATCGATAAGGAAAGTCCTAAAAACAAACTCATCCATATTTTTTTTCGTTTAATAGGTTGGCTCAATAAAAGTTCTATGAATTCGGAACTGTTATATAAATAAATTGTTGCAAAAAGTATGGAAACTAACGGAACTGTAAATAAAATTACATTCAAAATAGTTAAAATTCCCTTGGCAGAATTGTCTTCCAAAGCAAATGAACTCCATGATAAAATGACTAAAATCAGGGTGTAAGCCAAGACGATTTTGCTTTTTAGAATATCAAGTAATATGATTTTTATAATTCTGTTCATGATACAATTGCGAGTTTTGCGTTATGGGTTTCGGGTTGTTTCTGTTTTAAAACACTTGCAATAGCTTTTGAAATTTTATCTTCATTTGTTTCGGTTTTTAAGTCGGCTACTTTTTTATGAAAATGAACCTTTCCATCTTGCATAAAGATAATTTCGGTTATCAAATCGTCTAATTCGCTTAACAAATGTGAAGTGATTAAAATGAGCTTGCCTTTTTCTTTTTCTTTGATGATTTTTTCCTTTAAAATTTCTGAAGCTAAAGGATCTAAACCAGCAGTTGGCTCATCTAAAATTAATACATCTGGATTGAAAAGAAATGCCAAAACCGCACTGACTTTTTGCGTAGTTCCGCCTGATAGTGTTCGCATTTTTTTGTCGAACATTTTATCCAATTCAAAAGCTTTGAGTAAATCTTCATCTAAATCTTCATTTGAGTTTCGGATTTTTTTAATCATTTCTATGATTTGTCCAATCGTCATATTATCGGGATAGCGGCCAATTTGTGGCATATAGCCGATATTTTCTCGATACAAATAGGCTCCTAAAACTGATATTCCATTAAATTCAATTGAACCTTTATCTAGTAAAACCATTCCGAGAATTGATTTTATCAAAGTTGTTTTTCCGCAACCATTTGACCCAATTAAAGCGATACATTCGCCTTTTTTGAAAGAAAGATTGACATCGTTTAAAACGCTTAGTTTTCCGAATTTTTTGTTTAAGTTTTTAATTTCAATCATAATGGCAGTGACTTCATTAATGGTGTTTTATCTATAAAATTGTCAGGTGTTATGCTAGGCAAAACCTTTTCTGATTTATCTAAAAGCGTAATCATAAAACTTCGGTACAACAACATTGTAGAAGGTGTTTTTTCGGTTAAAACTGCAAACAAACTCAATGGATGATATGGCACATCTCCAATTCCGTTTTTATCCAAATCATAACCTTCATATTTATCCCAATAATTGCTGTCGAATGTGTTTAAAACTAAACTTCCATTAGTACTAATATCGAATGTGTTTTTAAGAAAGTTATTATTTAAAATCACGTTATCCATGCAACTGGCTTGGATTTTTATTCCCCAACCGTTGGATACAAAATCGTTCTTTTCGACTTTAATTCGAGTAGTTCCTTCCATATAAATTGCAGAAGTATTTTGGAAAAATTTATTATTAAAAATATAACCATCTGAAATTTCTTTTAGTAAAATTCCATAAGCCGAATCACCCCAATTTTCTTCAAAAGTGTTATTGATCATTTTGACACTTTTGGAAAACATTACAGCAACCCCGGCTCCATTGTTTTTAAAAACATTGGTTATATAAGCATCATCATTAGAAAACATAAAATGCAATCCATAACGAATATTTTTGGTAGAAATGTTTCTCCAAATGACCGAATTAGTTACAAATTCAAAATAAATTCCATCACGATGTCCCGAAATTCTATTACCAATTATTTGCAGATTATCACTTTTCCAACAATGAATTCCGTTTCCTATTAATTGCTCTTCTTTTCCGTAAGCTACAATTATGTTGCCTTTTACGATACAATTATTGCAATTTTGAAGATAAATTCCGAAGAAATTATTATCTAAAACATTATTAAAAATATGTACAAAAGTTCGGTTGTAAACCTTTATAGCACAAGGGTCATTTAGAGCAGCATGCCCTGAATTTATTAATTTAATTCCCTGAACAACTACACTATCAGCTTTCACAGAAAGTACCTCACTTTTGTATTGCCCATCAAGAATGGGTAACTCTTTACCAAGGAAAACTATTTTCTTATCGATTATGATGTTTCCTTCTTTATAAATTCCTTTATTTACAATTATTGTATCCCCAATTTTTGCCAAATGAATTGCCTGTTTAATACTTTTCACAGGAAAATTGGCACCAACTTGGATAGTATTTGCATCCGCAAGTTGGATTACAAAAAGGAAAAATAATATGTAACAAGAATTTTTCATTAGTAAGTATCGAGAATGGTTTGCCAAGAAGCTTTTTCCGCTCCGAGTTTGGTTTGTAAATCGGTGGCATCTTTATCAGTGTCGAATGCTACAACTTTTCCGCCCATTGGTGCGCTGATGGTTCCGCCCAATAAATAAAATCCTTTTTCTACTGGAATAAATTGATTTTCGTTGGAATAATTAGTTACAAATAATTTGGCATCGACTAAATCAGTATTAGCTTTTACATATTTTATCATACACGAAACATCGTCAAATTTGTATAATCTTCCTTTTTTAGTAATTAATTCGGAAGCATATTTTCCGTTAGAGATAGTCATTTTACAAAAATCACAAGTATCAGAATTTAGTTTTATTGGTTTTGGTTCGCTAGAATTACAAGAGATTAATGTCATTAAAAGTAGTGCTAATAAAGCTACATTTATATTGTTTTTTTTGAATCGATTTAAGAATTTAGATTCCATTAAAACCGAAATAAAAAGTAACAATCCAGCGCCAATTAACATAAATCCTCCAATATCAGGAATAGAGTAAGCTCCAAAATTCAATAATTGTTTGTATCCTAAAAGTGGTGGTTGATAGGCCATTCCGGGCACTTTTATGGCTGCATTTGGATTCAAATCATGACCATAATCGTAATTCCATCTATAGAAATCGCAAGCGGCCAAAACACAGAAAAGAACAAAAGAAATAAAGAATGTGTATAATAGATTCTTCCTTCCTATGAATGTGAAAATTAACCCTAAAACAGCAAATACAATAAAAATATATTTTAGAACAGAGAACTCAAAAAAGTTTTCTGCATGCAAGGTTTTCATTCCAATATAATGATTTAATCCGTTGATAATATCAACATTTCCTGCAATTTTATCAGCGTGTAATTGCAGTACTAAACCTTCTGGATATTGTGGTGCTGTGAGTTCAATTCTCCATAATGGAAAGAAAATAGAAGACAATAATAAAACCGATGCTAACAAAAGCAACACTCTTGAAAACATAGAAATTTTTGACTTTTTCATTTTGATTTAAGAAAAAAGGGAACAAATAAAATTTGTCCCCTTTGATTAAATTTTATTTTGTTGTGGCTGGTAAATTTGTACCCAAACTAAACGTTATTGGCACACTGCTTCCAGCTGGAGAAACTCTAATATATCCCTGCATTTCTTGGTGCAATGCACTACAAAAATCGGTACAATAGAAAGGAACAATTCCAACTCTATCTGGAGTCCATTTTAAAGTTGCAGTTTCGCCAGGCATAATTAGCAATTCGCCAGTATTGGCGCCTTTAATTGCAAATCCATGAGGAACATCCCAATCTTGTTCAAGATTTGTTATGTGGAAATATACTTCGTCGCCCAATTTTATTCCTTCGATATTATCTGGTGCAAAGTGAGAACGAATACAGGTCATATAAACATCAATTCTATTTCCTTTTCTAACTACTTTAGACTCTTTTTCTCCTTTAGTTACAAATGGATGAAGATTATCTCCTAATTTATAGAATTTCAGTTGACCATTATTTCTAATTAAATCTGCTGGTGCAGCTTGCGCATAATGCGGTTCTCCAATGGTTGGGAAATCGAGAATCAATTGCATTTTATCACCACTAATGTCATAAATTTGAGCCGATTGACACAATTCAGGGCCTGTTGGTAAATATCGATCTTTAGTAATTTTGTTATAAGCAATCAAATATTTCCCGAAAGGTTTTCTAGAATCTCCACCAGGAATACACAAGTGACCCACAGAATAATAAGTTGGAACTCTATCCAAAACTTTTAGTGATTTTATGTCCCATTTTACAACTTCAGAAGAAACAAACATCGTTGTATAAGCATTACCTCTTCCATCAAATTCGGTGTGCAATGGTCCTAAACCTGGTTTTTGAACTTCTCCGTGAAGAGCAGCTTCGTATTTAACAACTGGAATTCCGTCATATTCGCCTTCAAATTGTTTGTTTTTAATAGCATTTTGTAATTTATCAAAACTAAATACTGGAATTAAAGCCGCTAATTTTCCTGAACCTACAATGTATTCTCCTGTTGGATCAACATCACAACCGTGTGGCGATTTTGGGCAAGGAATCATATAGCAAATGTCTTTTAATTCTTTAGAATCTAAAATAAGCACTTGAGTTTTAATTTCAGAAGTTGCCGTATGCGTTTTCTCGTCATACACATTGTGAGCATATTTTGTTGGAGTCAATTTTCCTTTTCCGGCTTTGATATATTCTTCTGCTTTTTTCCAATTGACAGCCATAATAAAATCTTTATCTTTTTGAGAAGCATTCACTTCTAACAAAGTATTTGCTTGTTCAGAATTGTAGCATGAGAAGAAAAACCATCCATGAGATTTTCCTTTTCCTGCATGAGAAAGATCAAAATTCACCCCTGGACATTGAATTTGAAATGCCAAATCCATTTGACCTGCCGCACCCACTTTTACAAAGCTAATATGCCCTTTAAAATTTTGTTTGTAAGTATTAATTGGAACATCTCCATTTGAATTATCTGGCGGAACACTAAATCGAGTTCCTGCAACAACATATTCGGTATTTTCGGTAATGAATGGCGAAGAGTGATTTCCGGCACTGTTTGGTAATTCAATAATTTCGGTTGTTTTGAACGTTTTTAAATCCAAACGAGCAATACGAGGCGTATTATTAGCATTAGCAAAAAGCCAACGACCATCAACTTCTCCTTTTGTTTGAGAAAGTTCTGTGTGATGTTGGTCATCCCAAGGTACAAACCCGTGCGAAGTATTTAACATAGGTTTGGTTTCTTCAGTATAGCCATATCCACTTTCTGGATCAGCAGAGAATACAGGAATTACACGAAATAATCTTCCACTAGGTAAGCCATATACACTAACTTGACCACTAAATCCACCTGATACGAAGTTATAAAACTCATCATATTTTCCTGGTGCAACATACGCTTTTTTAGCAGCATCGCCACTTACTGTATCTCCCGAATTTTTAGGTTTACAAGAAGTGAACAAAGCACTACTTAAAACAATAATAAGAACTGCTTTAACAAATTTATTTTTCATAATATTAAAATTAAAAACCATCCTATCACTTTCACCCAACAGGACAGCAAGTTGTTTTTTTATTTTACGCCGTCAATTTTTCTCATATACTCAAGAATATCTCTAGCTTCTTTATCATTAAGTCCTTGATTTGGCATACGAACTAAACAAATTTCCAATTGCGCTTGTACTTCAGGATCTTTGTTAATCATGGGATCAGGATTGGTGATAAAATTCAAAATCCATTGTGGTTTTTTTCTGGACGTAACACCTTTCCATCCCGGACCAACTAATTTTTCATCTGTTTGCTTGTGACAAGAAGTACATTTTACTTCAGCCACTTTTTGCCCTTCGGTTGCCATTGCTTGATCTAATGTTGCGCCTAGATCAACTTTGTCAAATTTTCCTAAACCTCTATTTGGGTCATAAGACGATGGGTCTTTAGTTGCAGTGGCATCAGTTGCTGGTTTTGAAAAATCTTGATCTGATTTTTTCTTATCTCCACAAGAACTAAATGTTACTACAATTAATAGTAAGAATGCTAATTTTTTCATAATAGTTTACTGTTTTTT
>CAIRMK010000050.1 GCA_903879645.1 uncultured Bacteroidota bacterium | reverse complement strand
TAAATAAAATTGTGGAGCAAGAAATGGCAATTCGTTCTAAATTATTAGAGCATGTGGCTAATAGAATCATCACAAGAATCTTTAAAGAAATTCCTTCTGTATCACGTATTATATTAGGCGTTTCTAAACTAAATCCCCCTATTGGTGGTGATGTAGAAGCGGTTACTATTGAAATGGAAGAATACAGAAGTTAAAAAACTTACGGATTTGAAATTACGAATTACGAATTTTTAAAATTTGTGAATTATCAATTGCTAATTATCAATAGTTTTATATATTTGCAATCCAATAAATAATTGGCGTCGTGGCCGAGCGGCTAGGCTGGGCTCTGCAAAAGCTCCTACTCCGGTTCGAATCCGGACGATGCCTCAAGAAGAGAGATACAGTAATGTGTCTCTTTTTTTATTTATAATTTTTAAGAAAAATTAATTAAAGTTAATTTCGAATCCGAACTATACTTATAAAACCTCAATGAAACTTAGATGTTTTTTTTATAAATAAATTTATAGAATTTCAATATTTAGTGCATTTACTTTACAAAACATACCACAAAAAGTGTCTTTTGAAAAAACGAATTTTATATCACTAATTTTGATTTTATCTCCTTTTTGAATAATTCTATTTAATCTTTCAATTGTTCCTTTATCTATTTTATTACCTATTACTTCAAAGGTCTTTCCGCTTTTTAAAAAAATTGTAAAACCCATTACTCTAAAACCTAAATTTAAATTTTTATCTGGTATTTCAACTTTTACTAATGAGTTTTCGAGTTGCTTCTTTGATAATTTAATATTTTGATATAAACTATTAATTGATGAAACTAAACTTTTAATATTCTTTATTTCAAACTTATGCTTTTCTGTAATCTTTTTATAGTTTTTTAAGATAATATCAATAGTAATAATTACTTCTACACCAGCACCTGGATTTAAATTATAAAGATTTTTAGAAATCAAAGATAAACCAGGACCTGATGCTATAAATGATTTACAATTAGGAACATCTATTATTATTTCATTTTTAATTCCTCTAAAAACTACTTTAGCTGTTTTTGGAATAACAAAATCATTATGCGTATGTCTAATAACCGAAATCGTATCATTTTGACCATAAAATGAAAGCGAAAAAAATAAAAGAAGTAAGTTTATTTTTTTCTGCATAAGAAAAAGTTATCTTTTGTTTTGGTAATCTTGAGCTGCTTTGGTAACTATTTGTTTGTCTTTTGGTAACAACCCTTGTGAAAGAATAAAAACTCCTGAAATAATTAAAACAATACTGATGAATTTTTTAACAAGCAGAATGTTTTTTGGGTTTAATTTATTTCTTAATTGTTTGGCGGCTATAATTTTAAAAATATCTGTAATAAAATAAGTGATTACCATTGTAGCTAAAAAAGTAAACATTCTTGTGGGGTCTAATTTTAATCTTGGTCCAATTGTAATTAAAATTAATAACCAATATCCAAGTACGCCAACATTAATGAAATTAAGAAAAAATCCTTTAATAAATAAAGAGAAATAGTTGTTTTTAGCTAGCTCTGTTGGATCCTCTTCATCTATATTTTTTTCTGATTTTTTGTTTTTTATTAGTGTGATAATCCCATATGTTAACATCACTAATCCTCCAAAAATAAATAAAGCAGGATCATCTTTAATACTTGCAATTAATCTATAACTACTAAAATAAGCAATTAAAATAAAGATAACATCAGCTAGAACAACACCTAAATCAAATACTATTGCTGCTTTAAATCCTTTTATAACACTAGTTTCCAGTAATACAAAGAATACTGGACCAATCATAAAACTTAAAATAAAACCTGGAAGAATAGCAGCTGCAATATCCTGTAACATATTTATTTTTTAAAGTGAAATTATGTTGCAAATTAGCATTTAAAAACTAAAAACTAAAATAAATCTACTTTGCTTCTTCAATACTTCCTCCTGCAATTACTTTCTGATTGATTTGCTTTGGTTTACCATAAATTAAAATATCTCCACCCGCACGTACTTTTGCATCCACTAAATCAGCAGCAAATATATTAGCTTCTCCACCTGCATTGGAAGTGATAACAGTTTGATTTGTAATTAATTTTTTAGCTTCGTATTTTCCACCTGAATTGACTAAAACATCTTGATTGGTAGCTTTTCCTTCAAGAGTGATAGAAGAACCGTTTGCTACCCTAGCAGTTAATTTATCAACCTCTAATTTTATTTTAATTTGAGATCCTTCTTTAGCTATGATGTCAAAAGAAGTAGATTTTAAAGTAGCTTCACTTGCAATTCTAGACCCTTCATTTGCTTCTACAGCTTCTATTTTTTTGTAATATACCGTTGCCGAAATATTATCTCCTTTCAAAAGTTTGGTTAGCGGCATTCTTATTTTTAACTCCCCATTTTTATTCACTAATTCAACATCATTTGAACCAGAACCATTTAAAACTACTTTATTTTCAGAAGCAGGAGTTAAGGTAACATCTATTTGATCAAAAGAGGTTACTTTACTAAAATCTGCTACTTTTTTTTCAACCTGTGCAAATGTTATCGAACTGATAAAAAATAAAAAATAAACTATCTTTTTCATTATAAATTTTTTAAATCTAATTACTATTCTCTCTTCTAATCATTTTTTCTGATAAAATGAAAATCTAATTGTTTTTTTACTAAATCAGCATTCTTTACTTTAACGAAAACTTCATCACCTAATTGTAATAATTGTTTAGAAATTTCTCCCACTAAAGCATATTGTTTTTCATCAAATGTGTAATAATCATCTTTAATTTCACGAATTCTGCACATTCCTTCACATTTATTAGAAACAATTTCTACATAAATTCCCCATTCGGTAACCCCTGAAATAACACCCAAAAATTCTTCATCTTTGTGATCTTGCATGTATTTAATTTGCATGTATTTTATAGAATCTCGTTCAGCATTGGTAGCTAAACTTTCCATATTTGACGAATGTTCACACTTTTCTTCATACACATCAGCATCAACGCTTTTTCCGCCCTCTAAATAATACTGAAGTAAACGATGTACCATTACATCAGGATAACGCCTAATAGGTGATGTAAAATGGCTGTAATAATCAAAAGCCAATCCATAGTGACCTATATTTTCTGTTGAATATTTAGCTTTACTCATCGTTCGAATAGCTAAAGTGTCAATTAAATTTTGTTCTTTCTTTCCATTGACATCTTCCATTAATTTATTCAACGATTTTGAAATATCCTTTTTATCTCTTAAATCTATCTTATATCCAAATTTAGATATTAAAGCTTGCATTGCAAAAAGCTTATCTTCATTAGGTTCATCGTGAATTCTATAGACAAAGGTTTTCTTTTGTTTTCCAATATATTCTGCCACTTTTCTATTGGCTAAAAGCATAAATTCTTCAATCAAATGATTGGCATCTTTAGATATTTTAAAATATACTCCTTCAGGTTCTCCTTTCTCATCTAAATTGAATTTCACTTCTACTTTATCAAAAGAAATAGCACCATTATTCATTCGATTTCTTCGAAGAATTTTAGCTAATTCATCTAGTTTTAAAGTGGCTTCAGTAATTGCATCGGAAGCTCTATACTCTTTTCCGGTTAATGAAATTTCAGCAGGAATTGTAGCTGATTTTGTTTCGATAATAACTTGTGCTTCTTCATAAGCAAAACGTTGGTCGGAATTGATAACTGTTCTACCAAACCATTGATTTAAAACCGTGGCTTTATTATCGATTTCGAAAATAGCTGAAAATGTATACTTTTCTTCATTCGGACGAAGTGAACAAGCAAAATTTGATAATACTTCAGGTAACATCGGTACTACTCTATCTACTAAATAAACTGAAGTTCCTCGATTGTATGCTTCATCATCTAAAATAGTTCCTTCTTGTAAATAATGTGAGACATCGGCAATATGAATTCCGATTTCAAAATTTCCATTTTCTAATTTTTTGAATGATAAAGCATCGTCAAAATCTTTAGCATCTTTAGGATCAATAGTATACGTCAATGTATCGCGCATATCACGACGTTTGGCTATTTCTTCTGGATGAATAGCTGTATCTATTTTTTGAGCAAAAATTTCTACTTCTACTGGAAAATCATAAGGCAACCCATATTCCGCTAGAATAGCATGAATTTCAGTATCGTGTTCTCCAGGTTTTCCTAAAACTTTAATAACCGAACCAAATGGAGAGTCTGCTTTCTTTGGCCAATCCTCAATTTTAACCACCACCACCTCTCCTTGTTCGGCTCCGTTATATTTATCTTTTGGGATAAAAATATCGGTGTACATTTTAGCATTGGCAGTAGTTACAAAAGCAAAATTCTTTTGAATATCAATAACTCCAACAAATTCTGATTTAGCTCTTTCTAAAATTTCAATTACTTCTCCTTCTGGTTTTTTACCACGACGACGGTTATATACATAGACTTTAACTTTGTCTTTATCTAAAGCGTGATTCAAGTTGTTAGTTGGAATAAACACATCATCTTCAAAATCTTCACAAATAAAATAAGCGGTTTTTCTAGAAGTCATATCAATTCTTCCTTCATAATAATCTTGGCTTACTGCTTTCACTAAATATTTTCCTGGTTCACTTTCAATAATCACTTTTTGAGCAGCCAGAATTTTCAAATCTTTAATAATTTCGTTTCTACTTTTGGTATCATTCAATTCAAGAATAGCACATATTTGCTTATAATTGAAAGGTTTATTTGCGTTTTGTGACAGTATTTTTAAAATTTTTTCAGAGAACGTTTTCTCTTTTTTTCCAAACTTTTTTGGCATTTTACTCATAATTCAGTTGTAATAAAGTTTAAAATTAATGAATAGTAATTAGTAATTAGTAATTAGTTAAAAGATTTATCTAAAAAATAACTTTTATATCTTTATAAAAAATAAAAATGACTGAATTTATAACCGTTGCAATTTTCAATTTTCCTCACGAAATTATTGTGTTAAAATCTATTTTAGACCATGAAGGAATTCCTTATTTATTTCAAAACGAAAATCTAATTGGTATTAATCCATTAGCAACAATTGCTTACGGCGGAATAAATCTAAAAGTTCATTCAAACGATATTGAAAAAGTAAAAGAAATTTTAAATAAATTAAATAGCAATTTAGAAATAATATAAAATCTAATTTCTAAAAGTTGAAAGTTTTCAACATCTATTAAAAACAACAAAAAGAAAATTTAAATTTTAATTAATTTATGATTGTTATTATAGGGTGTTAATTTGTACAATAACTTTAATTTTTAAAAGTTTCTTTTTAAGTTATTCTTTTTTATACTGATTTATCAACACAGTTTTAAAATAGTAAGAAGCTCATTTTTAATTAAAAATTAAAATTAATCAACAGTTGTTAACAAGTGAAAAAAGCAACTTTTTGTAAATAACTTTACTTATTTATTTATGTTGAAAAACTATGTATTTGTATTGATAACTTTTCCAAAAAAAGACCAAACTAAATTTGATTTTCTAGATTCAATTTTTGATTACAAATTATACTAATACCACCAAAAAAAACTTCTACTTTTCTATATTAAGTTGTTAACATAAGTTGTTAATTTAAAGTTAACTGAATATCAATGAATTGTAAATTACTATTAACAATAATAAAAATTAACATTTGATTTAATTTAAACATGCTGATTTTCAATTACTTATAAATTATATTAAAAATAAAAATTTATAAAAATCAAAACGAAAAACTAATTAGAATGTCTAATTTTGTTACCACAACTAAATCTAAATATAACTATGAAAATTTCAATTGGAAACGACCACGCAGGACCTGATTATAAAAGTGCTATTGTTGCTTTTTTAACATCAAGAGGACATGAAGTTATCAATCACGGAACAGATTCTTTTGACAGTGTAGATTATCCCGATTTTGGTCATCCTGTTGCAACCGATGTTGAATCTGGAAAAGCTGATTTAGGAATAGTAATTTGTGGATCTGGAAACGGAATAGCGATGACTGTTAATAAACATCAAGGTATTCGTGCAGCGTTGTGTTGGACTAAAGAGATTTCGGAGCTTGCGCGCCAACACAATAATGCTAATATAGTAAGCATCCCAGCGCGATTTACTTCAATTCAACAAGCTGTTGAAATAGTGGAAACTTTTTTAAGTACTGCATTTGAGGGCGGAAGACACCAGAATAGAGTTAATAAAATCAGTTGTTAATATTTTGGGACATAATCATTCACACTCACAGCACCACCACGAGGTAAAAGGTAAAAATTTAGTTTTTTCTATAATACTAAATCTAACTATAACAATTGCTCAATTGATTGGAGGAATAATATCTGGGAGTTTAGCATTAATTTCGGATGCCCTACACAATTTTTCTGATGTACTTTCACTCGGATTTAGCTTAGTAGCTCATAATTTATCTCACAAAAAAGCTACAGAAGATCAAACATTTGGTTACAAAAGAGCCGAGTTAGTTGCCGCTTTTGTAAACGCATTAGTATTAATTGTTGTTGCACTATTTTTGATGTATGGAGCAATTGACCGTTTTTTTAATGTTCATATCATAAAACCGGATTTAGTAATTTGGTTATCAATTTTAGGAATTGTTGTTAATGGCGGATCGGTTTTATTGTTGCAAAAAGATGCAGAACACAACATCAATATGAAATCGGCTTACTTGCATTTATTAACCGACATGATGGCTTCTGTTGCGGTTTTAGTAGGCGGATTATTGATGAAATATTTTGGATGGAATTGGGTCGACAGTGTTCTTACAATTTTAATTGGAATATATCTTATTGTGGTTGGTTATGATTTATTGAAAACGTCAACTAAAATGTTAATGTTGTTTACCCCAGAAGATATAGATATCAAAGAAATAATCAACGAAGTGCATCAATTATCGGGAGCAGGAAATCTACATCACATCCATGTTTGGCATCTTAATGATGATGAATTGCATCTTGAAGCCCATTTAGATTGTTCGGAAGATATAAAAATGAGTGAATTTGATGATTTACTTCATAAAATTGAGGCTGTTCTTTTAGAGAAATTCCATATTAATCACATTACTATTCAGCCAGAATTTAAGAAAGAAGATTCAAAAGAAACTATTGTTCAAGATTGATAAAACCAATTACTGAACCAATTCAGCATAAAATGACCAACATAAATTTCATTCAAAGCCAAGTCAATACGACGCCAAAAAATATTAGCGCTACCTTACAGTTACTTTCTGAAGATTGTACCATTCCATTTATTTCTCGGTATCGAAAAGATCAAACGGGGAATTTAGATGAAGTTGTAATTGAACAAATTGCCAAACTTTCTAAGCAATATGACGAAATAGTAAAAAGAAAAGAAAGCATTCTTAAAACGATTGAAGAACAAGGTCAGCTTTCGCCGGAATTAAAAGCAAAAATTGAAAAAAGTTTTGATTTGCAGGAGATAGAAGATTTGTATTTGCCTTATAAAAAGAAGAAAAAGACAAAAGCCGACATAGCTCGTGAAAACGGATTGGAACCGTTGGCGAAAATAATAATGGCACAAGGCAAAGAGGATATTGATTTCATTTCTTCGAACTATTTAAATAAAAATGTAAAAAACGAAGACGAAGCCTTGCAAGGTGCCCGAGATATTGTTGCCGAATGGATTAATGAAAACATTTATATAAGAAAAAATCTACGTCGTCTGTTTCAACGAAAAGCAATAGTTACTACTAAAGTTTCTAAAACAAAAAAAGAGGAGGAGGGCGCTCAAAAATTTTCACAATATTTTGATTGGGAAGAGCCAATTTCGAAAGCACCATCACATCGTTTGTTGGCTATGTTGCGCGCCGAAGCGGAAGGTTTTGTAAAATTGAATGTGGAAATTGAAAAAGAAGAAGCGCTTGATTTTATAGAAGAAAATGTTATTACTAATAGAAATTCAGAGGCCAAACCTCATTTAGAATTAGCCATTAAAGACAGTTATAAAAGACTCTTGGAGCCAGCGATTTCAAACGAAACTTTGCAAGAATTTAAAGCTAAAGCCGATCAAAAAGCGATTGAGGTTTTTGCTGGAAATTTAAGTCAATTATTGTTAGCACCACCTTTGGGAGAAAAACGAATTTTGGCTATTGATCCTGGATATCGAAGTGGTTGTAAAATTGTTTGTTTGGATGAAAAAGGGGATTTATTGTATAATGAAACCATTTATCCACATCAGCCTCAGAATGAAACTGCCATGGCTATGAAGAAAATCAAATCGATGGTGAATGCTTATAATATTGAAGCAATATCTATAGGTAATGGTACAGCCTCTCGGGAGACAGAATTTTTTATTAAGAAAATAGCTTTTGACAAACCAGTTCAAGTTTTTGTAGTTTCAGAAGCAGGAGCATCGGTGTATTCGGCGAGTAAGATTGCCAGATATGAATTTCCAAAATATGATGTTACGGTTAGAGGTTCGGTTTCTATAGGAAGACGCCTTTCTGATCCATTGGCAGAATTAGTGAAGATTGATGCTAAATCGATAGGAGTGGGGCAATACCAACACGATGTGGATCAAACCAAATTGAAGGACGAGTTGGACACGGTAGTGGTTCGGTGTGTGAATTCTGTGGGAATAAATATCAACACTGCGAGTAAATCGTTGTTGAGTTATGTTAGTGGAATAGGAGAGAAGATGGCTGAAAACATTGTGGCTTATCGTTCGGAAAATGGTCCTTTTGAAGATAGAAAACAAATTAAAATGGTCCCTCGATTAGGTGAAAAAGCGTACCAACAAGCAGCGGCCTTTGTTAGAATTCACAATGGGAAAAATCCTTTGGATAATTCGGCAGTGCATCCAGAAGCTTATGGAATTGTTGAGAAAATGGCAAAAGATTTTAAAATTTCTGTGAATGAATTGATTGCGAATAAGGAGAAAATAGCAGCAATACAACCTGAAAATTATATTAACGAAACCATTGGAATTCTTGGAATAAAAGACATTTTAAAAGAATTGGTAAAACCAGGATTAGATCCAAGAAAAGCAGCTAAAGTTTTTGAATTTGATCCGAATGTTAAAACGATTAAAGATGTAAGAACAGGGATGATTTTACCTGGAATAGTTAATAATATTACAGCCTTTGGTTGTTTTGTTGATATAGGCGTGAAAGAAAGTGGATTGGTGCATATATCTCAATTGAAAGCCGGTTTTGTTTCGGATGTCAATGAAGTGGTGAAACTACATCAACATGTTCAGGTGAAGGTGGTTGAAGTGGATGAAGGTAGAAAACGAATTCAGTTGACGATGATTCTTTAACAAAAAACCCAAATTCTATTTAGAATTTGGGTTTTTTGTTTAGTAACTAAAAACTTATTCTTTAGTTTCTTCTTCTTTTTTAGTAACAGCAGGTTGGTCTTCTTGTTGGGCTGCTTTTTTAAATTCTTTTACGCCAGAACCTAATCCTTTCATTAATTCTGGAATTTTTTTACCTCCAAAAAGCAATACAACAACAACAACAATGAGCATTACGTGCATAGGAGTAAGCTCTAAAAATATGGTTAAAAAGTTCATAGTTTCAATAATTTAAAATTATACTATGCAAATGTAGAAAATATTTGAATAGAAGCGCAACTATTTAGCGTTAAAGAACGTTAAAAAGCCAAGTGTGATTTGGAAGTAATTTCTATATTTGTATAATAATCAAAGTTATGACAGAAAAACGCCTCAAAAAGCAATTATTAAAGAAAAGACTCTTCACAAAAAACCGATTGGTTATCTTGAATGAAGACACTTTTGAAGAAATATTTTCTTTGAAGTTGACCTTGATGAATGTATTTGTGGTGGCATCTATTGGAGCAATTTTGATTATTATTTTTACTACCTATATTATTGCTTTTACGCCTTTGCGTGAATATATCCCCGGGTATACTTCTACAAAATTGAAGAAAGACGCTACGGAATTGGCTTTAAAATCGGATTCGTTGGAGTTTGCCATTAAGAAAAACGAACTTTATTTAGAATCTATTAAAAAGGTTTTAAATGGGAATTTGCAATATGCTAAAGTAAATAAGGATTCTATTTTGGCTATAAAGGAAGATACTTTACCCAATTTGCAACTCACTGCAACCAAAGCGGAACTGCAACTTAGAAAAGAGGTTACAGAGGAGGAGGAGAAGATAAAAGCGCGTGAAAAAACTTCAAAAAAGAAGCATAAATAATGTCTATAAAATCATTAGCTGCCAAAATATTTGCAAATTTCATTGACAAGAAAACTCAAAAATGGGCCTCCAATCCGGTTGGTACTCAGCAGAAAGTTTTTGAAGATTTAATACGTCAAGCGGAAAACACGCAATTTGGAAAAGATCACAATTTTAGTGGAATTACAACTTTTGAAGATTTTCAACACCAGGTGCCAATTAGAGATTATGAAGCACTGAAGCCTTATGTAGATCGAGTGGTAAAAGGCGAAGAAAATATTCTTTGGAAAGGAAAGCCCATTTATTTTGCTAAAACTTCGGGAACCACTTCTGGAGCTAAATACATTCCGCTTACTAAAGAATCGATGCCGTATCATATTGAAGCCGCTCGAAATGCTATTTTAAACTATATCCATGAAACAGGTAAGGCTGATTTTGTGAATGGCAAAATGATTTTTTTGCAAGGAAGTCCGATTTTAGAAGAAAAGAATGGGATTAAACTCGGACGTCTTTCAGGAATTGTAGCGCATTTTGTTCCTCAATATTTACAAAAAAACAGGATGCCGAGTTGGGAAACGAATTGCATTGACGATTGGGAAATTAAAGTCGATGCTATAGTTGCAGAAACAATCAACGAAGATATGTCGGTGATTTCGGGAATTCCGTCTTGGGTTCAAATGTATTTTGAAAAACTGCAACAAAAAGGAGGAAAGTCAGTAGGAGAAATTTTTAAAAATTTCAATTTGTTTATTTATGGTGGCGTGAATTATGAGCCGTATCGTGCCAAATTTGAAAATCTAATAGGAAGAAAAGTAGATGCTATAGAATTATTTCCTGCTTCCGAAGGTTTTTTTGCTTATCAAGATTCCCAAAAGGAAAAAGGAATGTTATTGCTATTGAATTCAGGAATTTTCTATGAATTTATAAAAGCAGATGATTTTTTTACAGAAAACCCCAAACGATATACTATTGGCGAAGTTGAATTGAATGTGAATTATGTTCTAATTATATCAACTAATGCTGGACTTTGGGCATATAATATTGGAGATACTGTTCAATTTACATGTTTGAAGCCTTATCGAGTTATCGTTTCGGGTAGAATTAAGCATTATATTTCAGCTTTTGGCGAACACGTTATCGGAAAAGAGGTTGAATATGCTTTACAAGAAGCTATGGAAAACACGAATGTTCGAGTGAATGAATTCACTGTCGCACCACAAATTGCTCCTGATACTGGATTGCCTTATCACGAATGGTTCATCGAATTTGATCCCGAAGTTTCGGGAGAGCCCAATAATTTAGACGATTTTGCGTTAGCCATTGATAATGCTATGCGCAAGCAGAATGTGTATTATGATGATTTGATTGTTGGTAAGGTATTGCGAACCTTGGTGATTACTAAAGTTTCTAAAAATGGGTTTCAGGAATACATGAAATCTATTGGGAAATTAGGAGGTCAAAATAAGTTACCAAGATTATCAAATGATAGGAAAATAGTGGAAAAACTAATTAATCCATAAATTTCTTACCTTTGCTCGTTAGAAAACAAAATTTAATGAAAGAAATTAAAAATATTTCGCGCTCTAGGGCGCAAGAATCGTCGGCAGCTATCGAACGATTGTACATTACCATGAGGCATTTATTTAACAGAGGTTTCTATAAACCGATGGGTGTTTCAGGAGACACTTTACGAGAAGCACTTCTCGAATTAAGACCAGAAATTTATGGAAGTATTGCAGAAGAGAAAGTAGAGCTTAATGGTTTACTTTATGTAATAGAAAGGCTTCCTGTGGGTATTGAAGAATGTCGATATATCAATTTAACTTCAGACGAAGGGTATTCGAAATCACATTTTAAAGCGATTATCCCTCCTAAAAGGAAAAGAAATTGCTACCGAATTGACGAAGAACAAATGAATGTTGAGATTACTCGTGGGCGTTCTGATATTTATGATATTCTAACGCATTTGACTTTTATTTTTATTGAATCACATAAAATTAAAGATAGAGTTTTAATTGACGATGAGGGAAAAATTTCTCGTGATTGGCAGAAATTAGAGCAAGCAGCATTACAACCTAAAAAACTTTCTCAAATAGAGAAAGAAAAAGCAATTTCTCACGCAGCGAATGTGTTAGGAAGAACGTTTGCTGAGGTTCTATCTATTTACGCTTCTTTCGGAAGTACGGAGAAGCCCGATAGATTTCTTCACGTAATTTATTGGTTAGGAAAACTTGCTATTGAAGAAGTTGTAGATAATAATAAAAGAACAATAACTTTCAGCCCAATTTTAAGGGAAAGATTAGGGCATCACATACATGGTGAAATTTGGGCAACTAACATAAAGGAAGTTTTAAACGAAAATAATTTATTAGATAGACCTATTCACGTTATCAGCGCGAATATGCACTCGGTAATGAATTCTATTTTTGCAGCACATGTTCATAAAGGAAAGCTTAAAGACAAATCGGATTTCTTCGTGTATGAAGAGTTGAGTAAACAAGGCGCACATGATGTAAGAGATAAGGTCGAGTCTTTTGCGTTGCAACACGGAATGATTTCGCTTCCCGATCAATCAGGAACCAATATTGATGTTCAAATTTTTGATACAGCTAAAATAGATTGGGCAAAATCAAGTTTTCCTAAAGCTAATGTAAGTAAGGAAAAACCTGTAATAATTGTTATGGATTATGCGTTTGGAGAGCAAGCGTATGAAACTATAGATGAATTATTAAAGCCATTTAAAAAAGGAGCTAACACGCTTTTTTTAAATGTAGAATCTGTTTCTATAATGGGAAAAGCTGGTATACTTCAAGGAGGAAAAGGAGACATTATGATTCCGAATGCACATATTAATGAAGGAACAGCTGATAATTATTTTTTCAATAATGAATTAACAGCAAGCATGTTTGCTGGAAATGATATTCCTGTTTTTGCAGGACCGATGGTTACTGTTTTAGGAACATCATTACAAAACAAAGATCTATTAAAGTTCTTCCACGAATCTACTTGGGGAGCTATTGGATTGGAAATGGAAGGTTCCTACTACCAAAAAGCAATTCAATCTGCTTCAAAAATTAGAAAAAGCATTCATCCAGATGTAAAAGTTAGATATGCCTATTACGCTTCTGACAATCCATTAGAAACAGGAAGCACATTGGCTTCAGGTGGATTAGGAACTACAGGAGTAAAACCAACCTATTTAATTACAATCAAAATATTAGAACAAATTTTTAACGTAAAATAAAATTTATGAGTACAGATAATCAAAATATTCCAGAAGAAATAGATTTAGGAGTATTATTTCAAAAATTTAATCAGTTTTTAAACAACATCGCTTTTTCAATTTTCAAGGGAATTCTTTTTGTAAAAAAGAATATTTTAATTTTTATTGGTTTAATTGTTTTTGGAAGTATTTTAGGATATTTACAGGATATTGAAACAAAAATTTATAATAGTGATATTATAGTTTCGCCTAATTTTGGAAGCACAGAATATTTATATTCAAAAATTGAGTTACTATCATCAAAAATAAACGAAAGAGATTATAAATTTTTGAAATCTATGGGTATAGATAATCCTGAAAACATTTCTTCGATTAAGGTCGAGCCAGTAATTGATATATATAATTTTGTAAACAGTAGTACGGCAATTCTTAACAATGCTCAAAACACTCAAAATTTTGAATTAGTCAAATTATTGTCAGAAAGCGGGGATATTAATAAGGTAATAAAAGATAAAACAACAAGTAAAAACTATCCTTTTCATACTATTAGTATAGTTACTAGAAGATTTGTTTCAAAAGAAAAAACGATTACTCCAATTTTAAAATTTTTAAACAAAAGTGATTATTTTGAAAATGTTCAAAAAACAAATACAGAAAATGTTCAAATTAAAATTCAAAAAAACCAAGAAGTTATAAATCAAATAGATGCTTTATTAAACGAATTTTCTTCAACTATAAATTCTAATTTAAGAAATGACAAATTAATTTATTACAATGAAAACACACAGTTGAACGAGATAATTAAAACCAAAAATAATTTAACAGAAGAAAATGCTAATTTAAAACTTCAATTAATAAACTTTAAAAACACGATAAATGATATTGGAGATGTTATAAATATAAAAAACACAAAAGGGGCAAATGGTAAAATGAAATTAATATTACCCGTTTTGTTTATTCTCTTATTTATTTTCTTTGGATTTTTTAAATCATTTTATAAGAAACAGTCAGCAAAACTAAATAAATAATAATGAAAGGAATTATTTTAGCTGGAGGCTCGGGCACAAGATTGCATCCTCTTACATTAGCGGTTAGTAAGCAGTTAATGCCAATTTATGATAAACCAATGATTTACTATCCATTATCAACATTGATGTGGGCCGGAATCAAAGAAATATTAATAATCTCAACGCCTCATGATTTACCCTTATTTCAACAACTTTTAGGTGATGGAAAAAAATTAGGATGTCGTTTTGAATATGCTGTGCAAGAACACCCAAACGGTCTTGCTGAAGCGTTTATTATTGGAAAAGAATTTGTAGGTAATGATAAGGTAGCTTTAATTTTGGGTGACAATATTTTTTATGGAACAGGGTTAGCTGAATTATTACAAGCCAATAACAATCCTGATGGAGGCGTTATTTATGCTTATCATGTTCACGACCCTGAACGATATGGCGTTGTTGATTTTGACACTAATGGAAAAGTTTTATCTATAGAAGAAAAACCAGAAAAGCCAAAATCAAATTATGCAGTACCAGGGATTTATTTCTATGATAATTCAGTAATAGAAATTGCCGCCAATATAGCCCCTAGTCATAGAGGGGAGTTGGAAATTACCGATGTAAATAGAGAATATTTAAACAGAGGAAACCTGAAAGTAAGCATACTTGATAGAGGAACTGCTTGGTTAGACACAGGAACATTTCAATCATTAATGCAAGCTGGTCAATTTGTTCAAGTTATAGAAGAGCGTCAAGGTTTAAAAATTGGAGCTATTGAAGAAGCTGCTTATAAAATGGGTTTTATAGATGCTGAACAATTAAAAGCATTGGCAACAACTTTACTAAAAAGTGGTTATGGAGTTCATTTAATGAGTTTATTACAAGAATAAAATGATTTTTACAGAAACAAAACTTAAAGGCAGTTTTACAATAGAACCAAAAATAATTCGTGATGAACGAGGTTATTTTATGGAAAGTTTTAATGAAAGAACTTTTGAAAAAGGAATTGGTCAAAACGTTCATTTTGTTCAAGACAATCAATCGTTTTCTTCCAAAGGAGTCTTACGTGGATTGCATTATCAATGTGGAGAACATGCACAAGCAAAATTAGTTCGTGTATTACAGGGAGAAGTGCTTGATATTGCTGTTGATATCCGACCTAATTCTGAAACTTATGGTCAACATGTAAGCGTATTACTTTCAGCAGAAAAACAAAATCAATTTTTTGTACCAAGAGGATTTGCCCATGGATTTTTAGTAGTAAGCGAAACAGCAATTTTTTTCTATAAGTGTGACAATTTTTACAATAAAGAAAGTGAAGGCGGAATTATTTACAATGATGCTGAATTGAATATCGATTGGCAATTTGAAATCGAAAATCTAATCATTTCAGAAAAAGATCAAATCCTTCCAACACTAACTAATGCCAAAAAAGTATGGTAGTATTAGTTACGGGTGCCAATGGTCAATTAGGACAAGCAATACAATCTATTTCTAAAAAACACCCAGAAGTAGCTTTTGTTTTTTGCGATTCTTCCATTTTAGACATCACTAATTTAATTAATATTAATCAAGTTTTTAACCAAGTTAAACCTAATTATTGTATCAATACAGCTGCTTATACAGCGGTAGATAAAGCTGAAATCGAAATAGAAAAAGCTTATTTAATCAATGTAATAGGTGCTAAAAACCTAGCAGAAGCTTGTAAAGAAAACAGCACAATTTTACTTCATGTTTCAACAGATTTTGTTTTTGATGGCAATACGACTTCAATCCTTGAAAAAAATGGTTACACAGAAGAAGATATTCCAAATCCAACAGGAGTTTATGGACAAACTAAATTAGAGGGTGAAAAAGCCATCCAAGAAATATTTGACAACTATTTTATCATAAGAACATCATGGGTTTATTCTAAATTTGCCAATAATTTTATGAAAACGATGTTGCGCTTGGGTTCAGAAAGGGATAGATTATCTGTAGTTAATGATCAAATTGGGACACCAACGAATGCTGTTGATTTAGCTGAAGCTCTAATTAAAATAATCTTATATACTGAGTATAGTAGAAATGTTAGTTTTTCCGATTCTAACTTTGGAATTTATAATTTCAGCAACGAAGGGCAATGTTCGTGGTATGATTTTGCCAATAAAATATTTGAAGAAAACAATATTACTATAGATTTAAAACCAATCCCAACAACAAGTTATCCCACTCCTGCTAAAAGACCAGCTTTTAGTGTCTTGGACAAAACTAAAATTAAAAGAGTTTTTGGTTTGCAAATTAATAAATGGGAAGATAGTTTACAGAAATAGATTTTGTAGCATACAAACTAAAAAAATAAAACCATTGAAAAAAAATATAATTCTTTTTGGATTATTACTTCTAAATTTCACAATTGCTTTTAGTCAAAAAGCAAGTAAAATTATTATTGAAAATTCTGATTTCGAAGATATAAATCAACATGAAATGCCAGATGCTTTATTGTTAACAGGTAATGTAAGATTTAATCATGACGGCGTTATCATGACATGTAATAAAGCATATTATTTTCAAAATGAAAACTATATCAAAGCTTTTGGAAATGTTGAAATGGTTCAGGGAGACACCTTACATTTAAATAGTAAATATGCTGAATACAATGGGAATCTCAAAAAAGCTTTTGCGTCTGGAAACGTGATAATGCAATCACCAGAATCAAGAATGTCTACCGATACTATTTATTTTGATAGAAATTCACAAGAGGCCTATTTTAATTCTAATGCCACTATTGTTAACAAAAACAACACGTTAAAGAGTAAGAAAGGCAGGTATTATGTTAAAGAAAAAAAATACCAATTTTTAACATCTGTGGTTTTAACTAATCCGGAGTATACCATAAAATCAAATCATTTAGACTATTATACTAGTAATGGAGGCTCTTTTTTACGCGGGCCATCAACCATTACCGGGAAGGATAATTTTATCTATACAGAAAATGGATTCTATAACAGCAAAAATAATACGGGTCATTTTTTACGAAAGTCTTACATAAAATATAAGGACAGATTAATCGAAGGAGATAGTTTGTATTATGATAGGAAAAAAGAGTTTGCTTCGGGCACCAATAATGTAAAAATTACCGATTCAATAAATAAAGCAATTATCCGTGGTCATTATGGTGAAGTATATAAAAATAAAGATTCCTTATTTATTACTAAACACGCTTCGGTTAGGTATTTGATAGAAAAAGACTCTATGTTTATTCATGCCAAAAAGATAATTGTAACAGGTAAAATGGGAGAGCGAAAAGTGACAGGATTTAACAATGTTCGTTTTTACAAAACCGATTTAAGCGGTAAGTGTGATTCTATTCATTCCGATCAAAAAGCAGCATTGACTAAACTTATTGGAAAACCAATACTTTGGAATTTTGAGAGTCAAATGACAGGAGATGTGATGCATCTAATAGGTAATAATAAAACAGAAAAACTGGATTCGCTAAAGATTCTCAATAATACTTTTATTATTTCAAAAGACACTATAGGAGTAGGGTACAACCAAATAAAGGGGCTTAACCTCTATGGAAGGTTCAAAGACAACAAACTCTATGAAGCCGATGTTGTTAAAAACACAGAAGTGGTGTATTATATGCGAAATGACAAAAATGAATTAATAGGTATTAATAAAAATGTTAGTAGTCGTATTAATATGACTATGGGTGACAAAAGTAAATTAGAAACTATTACTTTTTATGATGCTGTAGATGGCGATATTTATCCCGATAAAGATTTACCCGAAAATGCCCGAAAACTTAGAGGTTTTGTATGGAGAGGAGATGAACGAATAAAAACCAAAGGAGATATTTATTCGCCAGATGAAGTAGAATTGGATAATAAAATTGTTGCCGAAATCAATAAGAAATTTGAAAAAGAAAAAATAATTCAACAGATCGAAAACAATAAATTAGAAGACCATCTAAATGGAGATGATTTTTATGAAGAAATTTTTAGAAAGTATAATAATAGATTACTGAAAGACAAAACAGGAGGAGTATATTTGTTGAGAAATTTTAAATTCAGATTTCCAAAAAAAAATAATTCTATCAATGAATACAAAAAAAAACACATAAAGTTTAAAGATGAAATTGAAGTAAATCAAATACTTTGGGATTGGAATACAATGGTAGGAAAAAAATATGATGGTGGATTTTTTACAGGAAGTGAAGAAATAGAGCAAATAGAACTTCCAAAAAAAGATATCTTAACTTATGAAGAAATTTTCAATTTATATAATGACAGAGTTATTATTGATAGAAATGGAATGGAGTTATTGGTTAAAAACGGAAAATTCATGTTTCCATCAGATTTGGAATCGTTAAAGAAACTAAAAATAAACAACCCAAAATACAGAAAGGAAGTAAGAATTAATCAAATTTTATGGGATTGGAAAACTATGCAGTATGGAAAATATGATGGTGGATTATATACTGGGAATGAAAAGAGTAAATGAAAAATACAATACAAGATATAATTAAATTAAATAAACATTTTTCTTTCTTGAAAAGAAATGAGTTTTTGATTCAAAGTATTAAAACGATGACTATAAGGATTATAGGTGTTGTTACACTTTTTGGATTTACACTTTTTTTGACTAAAACGTATGACCCTAAAATAATTGGACAATATGATTTTATAAGAACCTTTTTATTAATACTAGGGAGTATCTGTATTTTAGGAACTGACCAATCTATTTTATACTTTACAGGTATGTTAAAGAGCAGAAATCGATTGTTCGAATTGAAAGGAATTTATATAAAAATGTTTATATTAATTCTTTATATGTCCATAATTTGTTTCCTTCTACTTTTGGTAGTTGGCAAAGAAAGTATTAATTTTTTTTTAAATGATGATAAAATATTTGGGGTCATTTTTAAAGCAATATTATTATTATTTTTTTATTGTATAACTATTTTTAACACTGAA
This sequence comes from uncultured Bacteroidota bacterium, assembly GCA_903879645.1. GTDB lineage: Bacteria > Bacteroidota > Bacteroidia > Flavobacteriales > Flavobacteriaceae > Flavobacterium. Next base: position 16,221 of record CAIRMK010000050.1, on the reverse strand, counting down.
GTTTTAAGAGCTTTAGAATATATTTATATAGCAGAATTATACAGAAACACATTTAAATATTTATCCGTTATTATTGGTTCTGTGACTTTATTTTATATACACGAAGAAAGTTACTTGGTAGACACTTTTTTGATAGGTTTCTTCTTTCTGTCAATAATTTCTACAATAAAGATAATCTCTATTTTCAAGAAAAAAAGCAGTAATGAATTGAGGAACAACGAAAATACTATCTCATATAAATTTATTTTATTAAAATCATATCCAATTGCAATTAGTACAATGGCTATTTTTTTGTTAATGAGTTTTGATGTAATGTTTTTAAAAAAATATAAAGGAAACGAAGAAGTTGCTTTTTATGCTCTAGCTGTAAAATTGATGACTTTATTACTGGTCGTTATGAATTCAGTAAATATTACTATTTCACCTAAAATAGCGGAACAATTTTTTTCTGACAAAAGAAAGGAGTTGATAGAAACCATGAAAAATAGTGCTAGAATGATTTTTATGATTTCAATCCCTACGGTTTTATTTTTTTGTTTTTTTTCAACACAAATTTTAGGGTTTTTCGGAAAGAAATATTTAGTTGCAAAAGAACCATTAATTATTTTAATGATTGGTCAAGGAATATGTTCTTTTTTTGGTGCGGTTCAGGTTTATTTAAATATGACAGGAAGACAGAATATTTTTCAAATCATTCTTATTTTTGCAGTTGTAATAAATTTCACTTTAAACAAAACTTTAATTCCGCTTTATGGAATGAATGGTGCTGCAATTTCATATGTTATAAGTATGTTTTTTTGGAACTTGGTTACTTCAATAATTATTTATAAAAAAGACAAAGTCGTTGTGTTTTTAAACTAAATTAAGGTGATGAAAAGTGTTATTAAGAAAAATAAATTCTGGTTTTTAATATTGTTTAGTATATGTTTGATACTATCAACATTAACAATTTTTATACTCCCGGATCGTTATTTTAATGATACTAAAATTATTGTTATTGACAAGTATAAAGAAATAGGTTGGATAGGAAGTTATCCTTTTGCAATAATGTTTTATAAAATTACTAGGCTAAAACATCTTCCTTTCTTTATTTTAGCATTAATACAATTTCCAATTACTGCCTATATTTTATATAGGATAGGAATTCCATCAAATTTTCATAAAATCAACGTTAAGAATATAATAATGACTATTGCATTTTTACTGTTAGGAATTTACATGTCAATGCCAACTAAAGAATTTATTACTTTTCTTATGTTTTCAACGATACCATTTATTTTTCTTTCAAAAATGAAAGACAAAAATAAAATTATTGTTTCTATGTTATTGATTGCCTTTTTTTCTTTTTTTAGAGCCTATTATTTATTAATTCCTTTTTTTGCTCTAGGGATGTATTTTATTTCATTCATAAAGTTTGAGAAAAAAGCTGTATCAATAATTTTCTACGGTTTAATTATAGCAATCTTTATTTCATTTAGTCACGGAATTATTAAAGGTGAATTTTTGTCTAAATTAACGCGGCAAGAATATACAGAGGTTAAAGCAACCACTGTAAACACAATAATTGTTTCCCCAATTTCACAAAACACATGGTATGGAGAAGCTTTTGGAATTTTTTATGGATACGTATCTGTTAATCTTCCAGTAGGTCAAGCATTAAGTCATTTACTTTCACCTCAGGTAATTGCTTTTGCATTATGGGAACTTTTATTTTATTTTATTTTATTTATTAGATTTTCTAGGTGTATAGAAGAAAAAAAGAATAAATTTTTAGAATTTTGGTTATTACTAATTTTATTTTCATATTTCTTAGTTCAAGGGATTTTCGAGCCAGATCTAGGAACTTCAATTCGTCACAAAATAGGTTTTTTACCCATTATATATTTTGCATTGTACTATGAAAATTTTAAAAGAGAAACATAGTTTTATAGTAAATTTATTTTTATTTTTAATTGCCAACACTATTATTTTCAGAGGATTGTGCACATTAATTATAATTTGTTTTTTTGTATATTGTTTTTTTTCTGTTAGAGATATGACTTTTCCTAAAAAAGCAATCTACTATATTTTAATTATTGCTACACCCCTTTTGTTAGAAATTGCTTTTTTTTGGAATAATGATGATTTTCGATTAGGAATCAAATCTTTAGAAAAATCAATATCACTTTTGTTATTCCCAATTTTTATCATAGGCAATTACAAATGCATTAAGTTTTATAAATTATTAAAAGCGTATTCAATAACTACTACAATATTGATATTTATTTTTTTAGTTAGGTATTATTTTGTATTCAATCAATATTTTATGAGCTTCTATTATGGCATGAATATGTGGCAAATGGGCTACCATTTTTCTAATACAATTGGAATACATGCACCAGCCTTAAATATGCATTTGGCTTTTGTTTCGATTTGTAATTTGTACTTTTTGTTATTGAATTTTAGAGAAGGTAAAAGTTTTTTGATTCAACTTTTATATTTATTTATTTTTCTTTTTTCTTTTTTCTTTTTGCTAATTATTAATACAAGAATAGCATTGATAGTTAGTATTTTAGGATATTTAATTATAGTTATTTCTTATTTTTTAAAGAGCCAAAATGTTTTTCAGATTACGAAAAAAATATTTGTTGTTTTTACTTTAATCTTATCCATTTTTATTGTTTTTATAAAAAACAACAGCTTCATGAAAGAGAAATATAATAGAATGATTTTTGATAAATTTGAAATGGTAGGAAAATTAGACCAAATAGAAAGACCAGAAGTAGAAATATATAGTTCATTAGTTACAAGATTAACAATATGGAAAGAAACAATTGATTTGGCAAAAAACCACCTAATTTTTGGCGTTGGTTCATCTGACAGTAAAAAAGAATTATTTAAATATTATGAAAAAACAAACCAAAAATTTCTAACAAAATATCAACTGCCCGTTCACAATCAATATTTAGATTTTTTACTAAAATTTGGAGTTTTAGGACTAATAGGAGTGTTATTGTATATTGGCTATATAGCCTATGTGGGGGTTAAATTAAAAAATGTAATTGTAATCTCTTTTTTTATACTATTTTCGATATGTAATTTTACGGATGATTTTTTGATTCGTTTTGATGGAATAGTTTTTAGTGGTTTTTGGATTTCCTTGTTTACTAGTTTGTATCTACAAACAACAACAATAAAGCCCATACTCAAATTTACTCATCTTTTTTAAAGATAACACCTGGCAAAAGCTCTCCAGTTTCTGGAAAATTATGTAAAATCTCAACGGGAACATTTTTTTCTATGTATTTTGGGCCAACGGGTAATTTTTTTAAATAATTATCTGTAGCTTGAATAGAATTGGTTCTCCATCTACAGCCCTTTTTAATTAAATACCATTGTCCTGTTGTTGATTGGACAATTTTACCTTCATAATGACTTAAATTATTATTGTCTGAATTTACTGGCGATATACAATCTGGGGAACTTAAGTTTTCATCAGATCTTTTTTTTTGAGAGCATGAAAACAAAATTGTAAGTAAAACAGTTGTTGTAAAAAACATTACTTTTTTCATGTTTAAGTTAATTTTAAAGGTTAAAAGTTGTAAAAATATCAATTTTTTAAACAAAAAAAACAAGACTACTAAAAAATGAATTAGATATAATTATATTTGTCCATCAAATGGGTTATCATAATGGGGAAAATTAAAATTGCACATGTATTACATTCCGTTGGAGGGGTTGATATTTATTTAAGATTAATTATAGAAAATATTGATAATGAAAGATTTGACAACATAATAATACATGGTATAAATGACACTAATCAACCTTTTTTTGACAAAAATGGAGAAAAAACACCCTCATTTAAAACAACCATTATCAGAAATATATCTATTATTAAAGATTTAAAAGCAATTATTGAAGTTTATAGAATTGTAAAAAAAGAAAGACCAGATATTATTCATGTACATAGTGCTAAAGGTGGTATAATAGGTAGAATTGCAGGAAGAATACTTAAAATAAAAGTAATTTACACACCACATGCTTTTTCTTATTTAAGCGCGGAAAACAAAATTAAACAAAAATTATTTCTATTAATCGAACGTTTTTTTTCAAAAGGGAATGTGTATATCTTAGCTACTTCTATTTCCGAGAAGAGTAGAGCTATTGATGAAGTTGGATTTGACCTCAAACATGCCTTTCATGTAGATAATGCCATCAATTCCATTAAAACTATTCCTGACTTATCTTTACCTATTGCTATTCCGAAAAATTACATATGTACTGTCGGAAGACCTTCTTATCAAAAAAACATAGAATTAATGATAGAGGTTTTTAGTAAAATTAATGAATCTAGAAAAGATATTCACCTTGTTGTAATGGGTGTCGGACATCATTCAGATAGATTAAGTAATGTTAAGGATTTAATACGAAAGAAAAAGCTTAATGATAAGGTTTTGCTGATAGATTGGACTGATAGAGCTAACATTTTAAATATAATTAGCAACTCAATTTTGTATATTTCAACAGCACGATATGAAGGAATGCCTTATTCGGTTATTGAAAGTTTGGCGCTTTCTAAACCCTGCGTGGTTTCAAATTGCGATGGAAATAAAGATTTGATTAAAGATGGTTTTAATGGATTTATAATAAAAAATGAAGAAGTGCAAAAGTATGTTGAAAAGACACTTTATTTATTGTCCGATACCAGCATATTGAATCAATTTTCTGAAAATGCTTTTTCTTCCTTTAATAAAGATTATAATATATCTAAAAACATTAAAAAAATAGAAAACTTTTATATAGAACAATCAGAAAAATAAAGTAATGATAAAAGAGAGTGTAAAAAAGGTTATTCAAAAGGAAAAGTTTCATCCAACTATTTTAAGTTTTTTTATCAATAATAATTTCCTTATTCGTAAAAGCTTAAGAAAAGTAATTAATAAAAATAAAGACTATTTAAATGGATCCTTATTAGATTTTGGTTGTGGTACCAAACCATATAAAAAAATGCTACTAAAAGTTGAGAGCTATATCGGAGTAGATTACAAAATTGAAGGAAGAGAAGAAGGTCAAAAAGAAGTTGATGTTTTTTATGATGGAAAAACCATTCCATTTAAAGATGCAGAATTTGATTCCTTATTAAGCACTGAAGTATTAGAACACGTTTTTAACATTGATGAACTATTATTAGAATTCAATAGGGTTTTAAAAATAAATGGACAAGCTATTATTACTACACCTTTTATGTGGGAAGAACATGAAATGCCATATGATTTTGCAAGATATACAACACCAGCATTGGAATATCTTTATCAAAAACATGGCTTTGAAATTATTCATAAATATAAAACAGGAAATCAAATAGAAATTGTTTTTCAATTCGGAATTAATTATTTCAAGAATATAATTCCAAATATAATTTTCAAACAATTAATATTGGTTCCTTTTATATTTACATTTAATTTACTCGGCACTTTCTTTAGTTTTATTTTACCATCAGACCAAACAGCCTATTTCAATAATGTTTTTGTGTTAAAAAAAATTAAAAATATTCAATAAGAATTTTAGAGTTCTTCATTTAGATAGTAATGTTTAAAAAATAAATTTAAGAGCTAAAACATTTTTACACATTTATATTTACTTTACAACAATAAGTTTAAATTTGTATTTATTTAAATTTATTAATGAGCATTTTCAAAACATTTATTTCAAGTTTTTCCAAAAACAACGATAATAATTCACAAGTGGTTTTAGAATACCTGATAGCACTAATTTTAATCACGCTCCCACTCAAAAACATCTTTGTAAGTATAGCTACAATTGGTTTTGTTGTTGCAGGTCTTTTTATAAAGAAACCCAAAATAAATTTAAAAAAAACTTTTTTAATACCTATTTCGTTTTATAGTTTAATGGCAATATCTTTACTTTGGACAAAAAGCTATAATGATTCTTTGTCAGGTCTTCAAAAAGCCGTGTCATTTTTAGTTATTCCAATTATTTTCTTTGCCATTCCTAAAGTTTCAAAAGAAGCGATAAACAACATATTTAGGTTGTATGGTTTTGGAATGGTTATCTATGCTGTTTTTTATATTGCAATGGCAAGCGTGGGTTATGCAGAAACAAACAACATTAACATTTTTTTTAATAATAATCTAGTTCCAATTGACCCAGGAGCAATATATATGTCCGTTTTCGCATCGTTGGGGTTGTTTTATTTTGTACAAATAGCAAACAAAAAAAAAATTGAAAAAATTGCATTATCTATATTAACAGTATTTATTTTTCTTCTTTCATCGAAAAGTATTATTACCGTTGATTTTATTATTATTGTTTGGTTTTATGCTTTTTATGCCAAAATACATAAAGGAACTAAAGCACTGACAATTTCGGCAGTATCCTTGTTTTTGTTCTTTTCTATTTTCTTTGTTCAAGAAGTTAAAGACCGCTTTTTAGTAGAATATGAAACCGCATTTGTAGACAACATCTTACACGGAAAACTAAACAAACAACCAGAAAAAAACCATAATGTTAGCATAAAGGAAGCTTGGGCAAATAATAAATTCCAACAAACAGATTTCTTTCCAGGAACCGCTTTAAGAGTATATCAAGCAAGAATCTTTAAAGAAATGCTACAAGAAGAACCGCTATTTTTAAAAGGGTTTGGATTTGAAGCGTCTCAATACAGAATTAGAGAAAAAGCAAAAGAGCACAATTTGTTTTATGAATATGGGGAATATAATTTTCATAATCAATACATACAATCCTTTGCCGAATTAGGTATTCTTGGGGTTTTACTTTTAGTAATAATTTTATTTGTAAACCTTAATAATGGTCTTCTTAAAAAAGATTTTCTTCATATTGCTTTCGCAATCACAATGATAATGTTATTTTTGTCTGAATCATTTTTTTGCAGACAAAGAGGAATAGTTTTTTTTATTCTCCTTTACTGTTTGTTTAATTCTTCGACTAAATATCGAGATAATATCTTAAAACCATGAAAAGAATACTAATTACAGGTGCAGCAGGATTTCTAGGGTCACATCTTTGCGACAGATTTATTAAAGAAGGCTATTTTGTAATTGGGATGGATAATCTTATTACTGGAGACTTAAAAAACATTGAACATCTTTTTAAATTAGAAAATTTTGAATTCTATCATCATGATATCACAAAATTTGTTCATGTTCCCGGGAATATAGATTATATATTACACTTTGCTTCGCCAGCCAGCCCAATAGATTATTTGAAAATTCCAATCCAGACTTTAAAAGTCGGTTCTTTAGGAACACATAATTTATTAGGTTTAGCTAGAGTTAAAAAGGCAAGAATACTTATAGCATCCACATCAGAAGTTTACGGGGATCCATTAATTCATCCACAAACAGAAGAATATTACGGAAACGTAAACACTATCGGGCCAAGAGGTGTTTATGACGAAGCAAAACGTTTTCAAGAATCCATAACAATGGCATACCATACTTTTCATGGTGTAGAAACCAGAATTGTTAGAATTTTCAACACTTATGGACCAAGAATGCGACTGAATGATGGACGTGTTATTCCAGCATTTATCGGACAAGCATTACGCGGAGAAGATTTAACTATTTTTGGTGACGGAAGTCAGACACGTTCATTTTGCTATGTTGATGACCAAGTAGAAGGAATCTTTAGATTATTACATTCCGATTATGTTTATCCAGTAAATATTGGAAATCCAGACGAAATTACTATTAAGGATTTCGCAGAAGAAATAATTAAACTTACAGGAACCAATCAAAAAGTGGTTTATCATCCACTTCCGATAAATGACCCATTACAACGTCAACCAGATACAACAAAAGCAAAAGAATTGTTGGGTTGGGAAGCGAAAGTGTCCAGACAGGAAGGAATGAAAATCACTTATGAATATTTCAAATCTTTATCAACGGAAGAATTGTTAAAAGAAGACCACAAGGACTTTTCAAAATATATTAATTAATGAAAACCAAAGTTGGTAGGTATTCTAAATTTATAAGACCTATAATTGTTGTTTTTGATTTATTATTAATAAATCTATTTGCTTATTTGTTTTTAGGAAGCATTTCAAATTCAAACTATTTTCTTTTTTTTATTAGTTTGTCATGGATAATAATTTCCCTAAATATAGAATTTTATGAAGTATATAGGTTTACAAAAGAAACTTCAATTTTAAATAAAATTTTAAAGCAATTTTTACTTTATACTATTTTATGTTATTCTTTTTTAGGTTTTTATGATAAAAATCTTAACCCAAAAGAAATAATAATTTATATTGCTTATTTGCTAGTTACAATAACTTCTGTAAAGATGTTTATTTACTATTTTTTAAAAAAATACAGATCTTTTTTTGGAGGTAATATTAGAAATGTAATTATAGTCGGAAACGGAAAGAATGCAAATAACCTTGAATCATTATTCGAAAAAATGCCTGATTATGGATGTAAAGTAATCAAGAGATTTCAATTTGATGGGAATAAAAATGATATAATTAAAGAGGCGTTAGATTTTGCAGTTAACAACCCAATAGATGTTATTTATTGTTCGTTATTTAAATTAACGGACAGAGAAGAGGATGTTTTTATTGATTTTGCTCAAAACAATTTAAAGACAGTTAAATTTTTACCAGAGGAAGAGGTTTTTGTTAAAAATCAAAATGTCGAATATTATGATTATATCCCTGTTTTGTCTATTTACAAGACCTATCTTGATGACCCAATCACCAGATTAATTAAACGAATTTTTGATATATTTTTTTCAGTTCTAGTAATTTTATTACTACTTTCTTGGTTGGTACCATTGTTAGCGATTTTAATAAAAATTGAATCTAGAGGGCCTGTTTTTTTTAGACAAGGTAGGCCAGGTATAGACGAAAAAGAGTTTTTTTGTTTTAAATTTAGATCTATGATGGTTAACCACACTACAGAAAAAGAAGCATCAAAAAATGACCCAAGAGTTACAAGAATTGGAAGATTTATCAGAAAAACAAGCTTAGATGAAATGCCTCAATTCTTAAACGTTTTAATTGGAGATATGTCAGTAGTTGGTCCACGCCCACATTTATGGTCACAGAATAAAGCCTATGGACACAGGATTAAGAAGTACATGATGCGCCATTATGTTAAGCCAGGGATTACAGGATTGGCTCAAGTAAAGGGGTGTAGAGGTGAGATAGAGAATGATGAAGAAATGAAAAGCAGAATTAAATATGATATTTTTTATATTGAAAATTGGTCTTTAATTATGGATATTAAAATTATTTTTCAAACAGTTATCAATATATTTAAAGGGGAAGAAAAAGCGTATTAAAAAGCGTTTTTATCTATTAAATTTTTTAGTTGATTATCTAAATTGAAAACAGTTTGAGTTTCATTAAATATTCTTTTTTTCATTGTATCGATTTCGGATTTACTTATTTTAGAAAGAGTCACTAATTTTTGATTTAAATCAGTATAATTTTCAACGGTTGCAACCCAACCTAAATGATTCTCTTTTACAATGTTTTCACCTTCACCACCACCAAAATATAGAATGGGAAAACCAAGAGAACTATATTCAAATATCTTTGATGGAACCGAACCATAGATTCTAGTTTTTAGAGGAACAATAGCAATATCAAATGACTTTAAAGTTTCATGTAAATCTTTACGATCCATCATTCCATGAAAGAATATCTTTTGTCGCTCTTCGGAAGCAATTAGCATTTCTATTTGAGTTTTTTCTGCACCATCACCAAATATATGCAATTCAATATTTAGGTCTTTTAAATCGATTTTTCGACACAGTTCTAACATGCCTTGAGCAATTCCTAAAAGCCCAGCATAGAAAATTTTTATGGGTTGTTTTACAGTTGTTTTCAACTCCATTTTAGTAACTTGATGATCAGGTAAATTCTGATATAAATAACAATCTTTGTTAGGAACTAGGTATTGAACGTGTTTTATAATTTCATTGGATTGACCTAAAATTAAAGTGGCCTTTTTATAAATATAGTTTTCTAAAAACAATGAAAATTTATGTGAAAATGAGTTTTCTTTTATTGCTTTTAATTCGATAGCAGCTAACGGCCATAAGTCAGAAATATTTAAAATTATTTTCTTTTTTTTTAAAGAAAGAACAAAAACGGAAATAAAAGATAGAAGCAATGGAGGCGATTGAATAACTACTTTTTGAGGTGTTTTTTTAAATGATAAATAAAAAAACAAACACAATGAAAAAGACAATACCGAAATAATTCTGACCAAAATGTTTTTACTCACACTAGGGTAAATCCAAAGTCGTTTTACGGTGATATTCTCTCGAAGCTCAGTGACTGAAAATTTACCTTTATATTCGGGGAATAATTCCCCTTTAGGATAATTCCCTAGCGGACAAAGTACAGAAACCTTGTAATTGTTTTGATGCAATTTAAGTGCTAATTGCTCAATTCTATTGGCAGCAGCACCTTTTTCAGGAGGGTAATAATTGGATATAATTAGAATTTCTTTCATGTAAGCTGAACGTATATCAGTATCTCAAATTTATTTCAGTATGGGCTGATAATTATTTAGAAGAATTTCTATAATTCGCTCAGATGCTTTTCCATCCCAAAGTTCAGGAATACCTGCCTTTTTTTGTCCTTCTATTAGAAATTCTTTAAATAGTTTTTCCAAATTTTCAATCGCTATTCCCACTAAAGTATTAGTTCCTATTGCAACAGTCTCTGGGCGTTCAGTGGTCGTTCTCATCGTAAAACACGGAATTCCCAAAACAGTAGTTTCTTCTGAAATCCCTCCAGAGTCTGTTATAACTGCAAAACTATTTTTTATTAAATACATAAAATTCAAATACCCTTGAGGTTCCATAAAAATGATGTTATTCAAATCCAAATTAGTTTCTCCTAAGATAGTTTTTGTTCTAGGATGAATAGGAAAGACAATTTTTTTGCTTCCCACCATTTTATCTATACCCTTTAATAAATCAATCAGCGACTTTTCTTCATCAACGTTCGATGGGCGGTGTAAGGTGAGGATTATATAATTTCCAATTTCTAAACCCAATTCATCCCAAAATGATGGAGCTGTAATTCTATCCAAATTTTGATATAAGGTATCAATCATTACATTTCCAACAAAATGAATGGAAGATGGAATGGCACCATATTTTAATAAATTCTCTCTAGCCCAAGTTGATGTTGTAAAAAAATAATCGGTAATACTGTCGGTTACAATTCGATTGATTTCTTCGGGCATTGTCATGTCTCCAGAGCGAATTCCTGCTTCTACATGCGCCACTTTTAGATTCATTTTTTTAGCCACAATTGCACAAGCCATAGTTGAATTGACATCGCCAACTACTAAAACCAAGTCACAAGGATTTTGAATTAATTCTTTTTCAAAAGCTATCATAATGGCGGCAGTCTGCTCAGCTTGTGAGCCACTTTTTACTTCCAAGTTGGAATTAGGATGTGGAATATTCAATTCCTCAAAAAAAGTATCACTAAGATTTTTGTCATAATGTTGCCCCGTATGAACTAATCTAAAAGAGATGTTTGCTCCTTCAGTTTGTTTTTTTTCAATCGCTTTGATAATTGGAGCAATTTTAATAAAATTGGGTCTAGCGCCTGCTATTATGGTAGTTTTCATATTATTTTACTAAGGAAACAAACTGTTTCAATTTTCCACTCTTACTTCTTTCCAGTTTTTCTTTTCGAGTAAAAGAAAAGGTTAATCCACTTTCTAAATAAGTCGTAATGGCTTTTTCAATAGTCAGAATCTGACTTTCCATTAATTTATTTTGACTGACATATTCAATTTCAAAAGTATCGATTTTAGTTTGTTTTACCACAAATTCTTTTACATTTCCGTCATCTTCAATAATGCTTTTGGTTATGTAGTAAAAGGTCAAACCAGGTGCTTTTTTCCCGCTTGGTAATAGAGCAATATCATTGGTTCTGCCAATCAACTTTTTCAATATTGGTTTTTTGAAGGTGCTTTTTTCATCTAAAACACCAATATCGCCAATGTCGTATCTAATAAATGGATGCGCTTTGTTGTAAAGTGACGTAATAACAATTCGACCTTCTTTTCCGTTAGGTAAAATAGTATTATTTTCATCTAAAATCTCTACAAATAGGGTTTCGGAATTGACCTGCCATTCTTCTTTTGTATTTTGAAACGCAATTAAATCCAACTCAGAGGCACCATATTCATTGATGACAGGAACACCAAATTGTTTTTCCATCAATACTTTATCTTCTTCAAATAACATTTCGGAAGTTACTACACAACATTTCAAAGTGGGACAAATGGTTGTTAAAACAATGTTTTTATGTTGCAGAAATTTAGCGAATAATACTATAGAGCTGGTATAACCATTGATGTAATCAAACCGCATATTACTAAATTTGACTAAGACCGTTTCTAAAAAAGTATCCGATAAATCAAATATAGGGAAACGATATCGGTGACTTAAGAAATCTTTGATACGTTCTTTAGTATTTCCAATAAAGTCTAATGGGATACCATAAAATCGAGCTTGTAAAGAGGAATTAAAATCAATGCCAAACCATCCAAAGCGAGTTATGATATTAGCCCAAGTTAGTGCATGGCTAAATTTGTCTTTAGCAAAAACGAATGGGTCTCCACTAGAACCAGAAGTTTTATTTACATATACATTTTTTAATGTAAAACCATTTGAAAGCCTTTCTTCTAAAGGTTTTTGAAAATCTTTTTTGGTCATTACTGGAAGTTCATCCCAATTTTCAACAGTAACTTTCCCGGCTAAATCCTGATAGGATTTGTTATTTTTCAAATGATATTCAACAATAGCCTTTCTTTTTTCGTTTACATATTTCTCAAAATCAGCTTCAGAGATAGATTTAATTTTCTCAAAATCAGCAATAGCTTCTTTTATTGCGAAGCCATTCATTTGTAATGATAAATTAAAAATTGAAAACATAGTTTAAATAAAAAGGGCTAACAAAATGTCAGCCCCTAAAAATACTATTTATTTACTATTAATTTTTAATAATTTTAATAGTTTCTGTTTTGTTATAAGAATTTAAGGTGAAGAAATAAGCTCCACTTGATAGAGAAGCAATATCAACTGTGTTTTCTAATCCAGATAATGATTTTTCCAAAACTATATTTCCTGAAATATCTGTAACTCTCAATTTATAAGAATCAATTCCATTTGAAGAAACTGTTACAAAATTATTTGTTGGATTAGGATATACTTTGAAATTATTGCTTACTGCAAATTTTTCATTACTCAAGTTACCACTAAATTTATAAATTCCATCTGTAAATGGATCAGAATTGAATCCTGCAGCCCATCCTGTTGTAACATCAAAAAAGGCAACTACACCTCTTTGTGTTCCTGAATCAATTTGTGTCCATGTTGTACCGTTATCTGTACTTGTAGCTGAAGAATAAGTATTAGTTGTTCCTGAGGTAGCTACTCCTGTTGCTACTAAAGTTGTTGTTCCAGGAATATAACATAAAGCATATGTGTAAGGTTGCGTATAAGTTGCGGCAGCACTCCATGTAGTTCCCCCGTCAGTTGTTTTATATAGTTTATGTGAAGTTACTGTTGCAGTACTTGCAGTACTAGAATATTTAGTACTTATCAAAATGCCATTCAAAGCATCGCTAAAATAGATTTTCCCCGAAGTAGTGCTGTTATTTGAGTGTCCAAAATCAGCAATTGGAGAATTTAATTTTGTCCATGTAGCTCCTTTGTCATTGGTTCTATATATTTTTCCAGTTGCAGTTCCAAACCACATATTGTCTCCTACAGCAAAAAGTTCACCACTGTAACCATAATCACCAGCGGTAATGGCTGGAGTTGAAACAGTAGTCCAAGTTGTACCACCATCAGTAGTTCTGTACATTTCAAATGTTGTAGCAGATGTATTTGAAGGATCCCCAAAAGCTATTCCAGTATTGGCATCAAAAAAATGAACTCCATCACACCAAGAAGCTGTGTCAGTAAATCCAGCGGTGTTTTGTTGTGTCCAAGTCACTCCTGCATCAGAAGTTTTCCAAACCCCTCCTTTACCCGCTGTTGGGTCAGAGGCACTTACCCATGCAGTGTTTGCATCAACAGCGCTTAAGTTTCCAATTGATAAAGCGGTATTTCCTACGTTAATTGTTCCAGGTGTCCAACTAGCACCTCCATTAGTTGTTCTAGTAAATTCTTGAACATTGTTTGTTGTAGTCACTCCGTCATAAGCAAAAGCCCAAACAGTATTAGCGTCTAAGACGATTATTTCACTTAGACCTCTAGAAGCTGTGCTAAAACCTGTTGATTCAGAAGTCCAAGTTTGTGCATTTGTAGTAGCAGTAAAAGAAATTAATGCTATTGCAAGTAATATTTTTTTCATAATTTGTTGTTTATAATTTGAACAAAAATAATGAAAAATAAATAATAACATTATTATAACTGCTTTAAATCCATTATTTTTGCCAAACAACACAAAAAATATGACAATTTTACTACTTGGTTCTGGTGGAAGAGAACACGCACTGGCTTGGAAACTATTACAATCTTCTAAATGCTTTAAACTTTTTGTAGCGCCTGGCAATGCGGGAACATCCCAAATTGCTATAAATGTATCACTTAACATACTAGATTTTCAATCTATAAAGATGTTTGTTTTGCAAGAAAAAGTAGAGATGATAGTTGTAGGTCCAGAAGATCCATTAGTTTTAGGAATTTACGATTATTTCAAAAACGAATCCGCTTTGAATTCTATTCCAGTGATTGGTCCGTCAAAAGTGGGTGCTCAATTGGAAGGAAGTAAAGAATTTGCCAAAGAGTTTTTAATTAAGCATAAAATCCCAACGGCGGCTTATGATAGCTTTACGGCAGCGACAGTAGAAAAAGGCTGTCGATTTTTAGAAACTTTACAAGCTCCTTATGTTTTAAAAGCAGATGGATTGGCTGCAGGAAAAGGCGTTTTAATTATCCAAGATTTAGAAGAAGCTAAAGCGGAATTGCAAAATATGTTGGTTAATAAAAAGTTTGGTGCCGCAAGTTCCAAAGTGGTTATTGAAGAATTTCTTGATGGAATTGAATTGAGTTGTTTTGTATTAACGGATGGTAAAAATTATAAAATTTTACCGACAGCTAAAGATTATAAACGAATTGGTGAAGGGGATACCGGATTGAATACCGGTGGTATGGGAGCTGTTTCTCCAGTTCCTTTTGCGGATGCTGTTTTATTAGAAAAAATAGAATCCCGAATTGTGAAACCCACTATTGTCGGATTACAAAAAGACGGAATAGAATACAAGGGGTTTGTTTTTATTGGCTTGATTAATGTTAAAGGTGAGCCAATGGTGATTGAATATAATGTTCGAATGGGAGATCCCGAAACCGAAGTGGTGATGCCTAGAATAAAAAGTGATTTAGTGACCTTATTTCAAGCAGTTGCTACTCAAAAACTAGATGAGGTTTCCTTAGAAATTGATGAAAGAAGTGCCACAACGATTATGGTAGTTTCAGGAGGATATCCTGAGGATTATGAAAAAGGATTTGAAATTACAGGATTAGAAAATATAGAAGGATCTATTGCTTTTCATGCGGGAACTACATTAGAAAATGAAAAAGTAGTTACTAATGGAGGTAGAGTTATTGCGGTAACTTCCTTTGGGAATGACTTTCAAGAAGCCATAAAAAAATCTTATCAAAACATAGATAAGCTACATTTTGATAAGATGTATTTTAGAAAAGATATTGGATTTGATTTATCCTAAAAATGAATGTGCTGTTGTGTCTTGGTTTTCTTCATTGTTTTTTTGATGTTTATTTAATTCTTTGCACCAATAAACTATATATCGGGCACATACGAACAATAAAGCCCAACTAACTATATTTGCTAACCACCAATTTGATAATTCTAAAGAACGTAAGATATCCCAAGGTTTGAATAAATAATCAACAAACAAGGTTTGTATTCCTTCAAAAAATGCTTTCATTTTATTAAATGTTATATTTACAAGCACAAATGTATAAAATATCCTTATGCTAACAAGTTTTTTTAAAAAATCTACTGTTGTAAATTATATTTTTATAATTGCTTTATTTTTAATTTGTTATTTTCTACAACTAAATAATACCACTTTAGTCAAAAGCACTTATTCTATATTTAATTCTGATTTCACGAGAATTATTTTGCTTTTAAGTTCCTTTTTTTTGGTAAATTTTATTGTAAAAAGAAATGGACTAACCAAAAACAGT
>CAIRMK010000049.1 GCA_903879645.1 uncultured Bacteroidota bacterium | reverse complement strand
TTATCTAACATATTAATTATAGTAAACCCTTTCAGAGTTTTAAACCCTTTCAGAGTTTTAAACTCTGAAAGGGTTGTATTATTTACTTCACTTCTACAATCCAACCAAATTCATCTGCTATATCTTGAACTTTTATCGCATTCAAAGTATCGTTTACCATAACCGAAACTGGATTTTCTACTGGAAACTTTATAGATAAATCGTTGTTTCCAATTTCTTCTACCATGGCAATTCCAACCGCCGTTCCTGTCCCGAAAGCTTCTTCTAGAGTTCCTTTTTGAGACGCTTCAATAATTTCAGTAATAGTAATTGGTCTTTCGGTTACTTCAAAACCTTTGCTTCTCAACAAATCGATGACACTCATTCGGGTAATTCCTGATAGAATAGAACCTGTTAAACTTGGCGTGATGAACTTTCCTTCGATTTTAAAGAAAATATTCATCGTTCCCACTTCTTGAATGTATTCAAAATCTTGTGCATCTAACCACAACACTTGGTCAAAACCTTTCGCTTTGGCATATTCTGTTGGACGAATGGCTGCTGCATAATTTCCGGCTGCTTTGGCTTCCCCAGTTCCACCGTTTACAGCACGAACGTATTTTTTCTCGGCGTATAATTTTATCTTTCTGCTAAAAAATGGTCCAGCTGGTGATGCCATTACGATGAATTTAAAACTCGTTGCTGCACGCATTCCGATAAACGCTTCATCAGCATACATAAACGGACGTAAATACAACGCACTTCCTGTAGAAGTTGGAATCCAATTTTTCTCTAAAGCTGTAAACTGTTTTAAAGCTTCCACAAATAAATCTTCCGGAAAGGAAGGCATTCCCATACGGTCAGCACTATGATTTAATCGCTTCGCATTTTCATCGGGACGAAATAACAACGGCGTTCCATCTTTTCCTAAAGTCGCTTTCATTCCTTCAAAAATAGCTTGTCCATAATGCAATGCCATGGCAGCAGGATGTGTCGGAATTAATGCTAACGGCTCAATTCTTGGGTTGTGCCATGCTCCATTTTCATAATCACAAATAAACATGTGATCGGTAAAATTAGTTCCCATGGTGATGTTGTTCAAATCAACTTCACTTACTTTAGATTGAGAAACTTTAGTTATTTTTATTTCTGATATCATACTCTCTGTCATGATTTATAGTGTTGTGTTTGTATCAAATTGTTCTAAATAATCGCCTACTTTTCGCAAGAATGAACCTCCTAAAAATCCATCCACCACTCTATGGTCGAAGGATAAAGAAAGATACATCATACTTCTAATGGCGATTTCGTCTCCTTTTGAAGTCGTGATAACCTCTGGACGTTTTTTTATAATTCCGAAGGCTAAAATGGCCACTTCAGGTTGGTTTATAATTGGTGTTCCCATCAAACTTCCAAAAGTTCCCACATTAGAAATCGTGAAGGTACTTCCTTGAATTTCTTCAGGTTTTAATTTATTGTTTCGAGAACTATCTGCCAAATGATTGACGTCTTTTGCTAAAGCAACTAAATCTTTTTCATTGGCATTTTTTACCACTGGGACGATTAAATTTCCTGATGGTAATGCAGTTGCCATTCCGATATTAATATCACTATGAACAATAATAGTTGTATCATCTACAGAAACATTAATCATTGGATAATCTACAATCGCTTTAGCAACAGCTTGAACAAAAACTGGTGTAAACGTTAGTTTTTCACCATATTTCTCTTGAAACTTATCTTTATTCTCATTTCTCCAATTCACCAAATCAGTTACATCCACTTCAATATATGAAGTG
>CAIRMK010000048.1 GCA_903879645.1 uncultured Bacteroidota bacterium | reverse complement strand
ATTTTTTTTAATATGTTCCATTATATTTAAAGTCATAATTAAAACAGTTTTTAACTTCAAATGAAATGGTAAAGTTAGTAAATTTATAAAAGCTTTAATTCCCTCATCTACATTTAACTAAAAATGGAAAAAAGCATCTTCAATATGTTCTATTTTAAAATTTCCATCTTCTTTATAGACGGCAATAATATCAAATCGAACTTCCACATCTAGGTCATTTGAAATGACATACTCATTGACTGCTTTAACCAACAATTGAATTTTCTTTGGTTTTACAAAATCTTGTGGCAAACCAAATTCTATAGACGAACGTGTTTTTACCTCAACAATAGCTAGGGTATTTTCTTTTTGTGCAATGATGTCAATTTCGGCTTTTTGAAACGTCCAATTGGTTTCCAAGATGTCATAGCCATTTTGTTGCAGATAGGCTACCGCTTGTTCTTCTCCAAATTTGCCAAGTTCGTTGTGTTCAGCCATTTTTTAGTATTCAGTGTTAAGTAGCAACAAGCAGTTAATCAAAAACTACTTTACTCTCCAAATCATTAACTTCCATCGAAACTTGTTTTCCTAGAATCAAGGCATGATTGTCTGCCGAATGTCCTGCCGGGAAGTTATAAATAATGGGGATGTTGTACTTTTTGGTTACATCATCAATGATTTCTAGGGCATTTTTACCCCAAGGAATTTCGTTGTCGTGCATTTTAGTCATGCCGCCTACGATGATGCCTTTCAAACTTTCTAAACAACCGTTGCGTTTTAAGTTCATCATCATTCTGTCAATATGGTATAAATACTCATCTAAATCTTCAATAAAAAGAATTTTAGCATCACAATTCACCGCCGACGGTGAACCTAATAAACTAAATAAAATAGAAAGATTTCCACCAACCAATTCGCCTTTTGCCAAACCATAACGATTCATTGGTTCACAGGGAACGGTATACTCTAAATGTTCGCCAAATAAGGCTTTGCGCAAACTTTCTTTGGCTTCTTCAGTTGCTTTGGAGCTCACTGGCATTATGCCATGAATAGAAGCAAATCCTAAATTGTTCAAATGACTATGAATAACAGTCACATCGCTAAAACCTATTATCCATTTTGGATGCTGTTTGAACTTCGTAAAATCCAATAAGTCAATCATGCGCACGGTTCCATAGCCTCCACGAACACACCAAATGGCTTTGATATTGGGATTGTCCAGTTGCTTTTGAAAATCGGCAGCACGTTCTTCATCCGTACCAGCCAATTGGTTGTGGTCTAGCCCTATAGTTTTGCCAATAACTACTTCCAATCCCCAATGGTGAAGCCAACTGATGGCCGGTTGCAAATTGTCTTCAATGTTTTTTCGTGCCGTGGCAACAATAGCAATGGTGTCGCCTTTTTTTAAGTAAGGTGGTATAATCATCTTTTTTTGAGAATAAGAAGTAATTGAGAATAGTGTAAATAGTAGTAGTAACTTTCGCATTAACAAAGAATAATAGCGTTTAAAGTGCTTTTCAAAAGTAAACAAATTACAAATAAATTCGTAATTTCATAGCTAAAAACTTATTTTTGCATATTATATACCACAAGAATACCATGTTAGAAAATCCAAAAAGATATACCATTACGGCAGCATTGCCGTATACCAACGGACCCATTCACATCGGGCATTTAGCCGGAGTTTATGTGCCTTCCGATATTTATGCACGCTATTTAAGATTGCAAGGAAAAGATGTCGCCTTCATTTGCGGAAGCGATGAACACGGGGTAGCCATCTCTATGAAAGCCAAAAAAGAAGGTATCACACCACAACAAGTGATTGATAAATACGACGGAATTATTAGAAAATCATTTATAGATTTCGGAATTTCATTCGACAATTATTCTCGAACTTCTTCCAAAATTCATCATGATACTGCCTCGGAATTTTTTAGAAAACTATACGATAATGGCGACTTTATTGAGGAAGTTACCGAACAATTATACGATGCCAAAGCAGATCAATTCTTAGCCGACCGTTTTGTGGTGGGAACTTGCCCAAAATGTGGCAATGAAGAAGCTTATGGTGACCAATGTGAAAAATGTGGCTCGACTTTAAACGCTACTGATTTAATCAATCCCAAGTCAACGATTACTGGAGAGACTCCCATTTTAAAATCAACCAAACATTGGTTTTTACCTTTGGACAGATACGATGACTTTTTGAAAGAATGGATCTTGCTGGGTCATGCGAAAGATTGGAAAACAAATGTACTAGGTCAAGTAAAATCATGGTTGGATGACGGATTAAAACCTCGTGCCGTAACCCGTGATTTAGATTGGGGAATTGACGTTCCAGTAGAAGGTGCGGAAGGAAAGAAATTGTATGTGTGGTTTGATGCTCCTATAGGCTATATCTCCTCTACCAAAGAATGGGCAGCTCGTGAAGGAAAAGATTGGGAACCATACTGGAAAGATGCTGACACGAAATTGGTTCACTTTATCGGAAAAGACAATATCGTCTTCCATTGCATTATTTTCCCTGCGATGTTAAAAGCAGAGGGGACTTATATTTTACCAGATAATGTGCCTGCCAATGAGTTCTTGAATTTAGAAGGAAACAAATTGTCAACATCTAAAAACTGGGCGGTTTGGTTGCACGAATACTTACAAGATTTTCCAGACAAGCAAGATTCATTGCGTTATGCATTGACTTCAAATGCGCCTGAAACTAAAGACAACGACTTTACTTGGAAAGATTTTCAAGCGAGAAATAATAATGAATTGGCCGCAATTTTTGGAAACTTCATCAATCGTGTGGTGGTATTAACCAATAAATATTACAACGGAATTGTTCCTGCTCCGAATGAATTTACCGACGTTGACGAACAAACTTTAGCAGAATTAAAAGCTTATCCAGCGGTGATTTCAAGTTCAATAGAGCGTTATAGATTTAGAGAAGCGCAAGGCGAATTGATGAATGTAGCCCGTTTGGGAAATAAATATTTAGCCGACGAAGAGCCTTGGAAAATGGTAAAAACCAATCCAGAGCGTGTCCAAACTCAAATGTATGTAGCGTTGCAAATTGCAGCTGCTTTAAGAGTACTGTCAGAACCGTTCTTGCCGTTTACGGCTTGCAAATTATCTGGAATTCTAAAAACAGATTTAAATTTGAGTTGGAAGGATGTTTCTCAACGGACTGATTTACTTCCTGCAGGAAATCAAATTGGGGAAGCTGAAATATTATTTGCTCAAATTGAAGATGCCGAAATTCAAAAACAAATTGATAAACTAGAAGCTACCAAAGTAGCCAATAAAGCTGAAAATAAAGTGATAGAGCCCCAAAAAGAAACGGCTACTTTTGAAGATTTTTCCAAATTAGACTTACGAGTAGGAACCATTCTAGAAGCTGAAAAAATGCCAAAAGCCAACAAACTTTTAGTGTTGAAAGTTGATACTGGAATTGATGTAAGAATCATCGTTTCGGGAATTGCGGAACATTTTTCACCAGAAGAAGTAGTTGGAAAACGCGTAACCGTTTTAGTGAATTTAGCACCAAGAGCGTTACGTGGCGTTGAAAGTCAAGGTATGATTTTAATGACTAATAATGCCGAAGGAAAATTGGTTTTTGTAAACTCCGATGCGGATGGTGTTGAAAATGGAGCGTTGATTAGTTAATACGATAAAACCATGAATCTAAAAGTAATCGCCTTCGACGCCGACGACACGCTATTCATCAACGAACCTTATTTTCAGGAAACAGAACAAAAGTTCTGCGCTTTGTTGAGCGATTATCTGTCGCAACAAGGATTATCACAAGAATTATTTCGGGTGGAAATTCAAAATTTAGATTTGTATGGTTATGGCATAAAAGGCTATACCCTCTCTATGATTGAGGCGGCGATGAACATTTCTAATAAAACTATTCCTATTGAAATTATTGAAAAAATAATTCAATACGGCAAAGAATTGCTTCAGAAACCTATCGAATTATTGGATGGCGTAGAAGAAACTTTAAAAGCTTTACATGGCAAATACAAATTAATTGTAGCCACCAAAGGTGATTTGAAAGACCAACAACGCAAACTACACGATTCAGGGTTAGGCCCTTATTTTCATCATAT
>CAIRMK010000047.1 GCA_903879645.1 uncultured Bacteroidota bacterium | reverse complement strand
GTGTGATAGGCCATTATAGAATACAACCCGAAAACCATCGTTGCGAAATAGGCTATATGATTCTACCACAATATAATGGACAAGGTTACGTTACAGAAGCAGTAAAGGCAGTTTTGCAATATGGCTTTGATGATTTGCAAATGCATTCTATTGAAGGTGTTATTGACCCCGATAATATAGCTTCAGAAAAAGTATTACTGAAAAATGGTTTTGTAAAAGAAGCCCATATTCTAGAAAATGAATTGTGGGATGGTAAATTTTGGGATACTGTAATTTACTCCCTTCTAAAAAGAAATTTTAAACGATAACTAATGCTTTATCTTTAATTTAGGAAGTGTTCTAATATAAAGTTCCTCTACTTTTTTCCTCGCCCAATCGGTTTTACGAAGAAAGGTTAAACAAGATTTTATAGTTGGATTGTCTGTAAAACATTTAATTTTTATCAATTCTCCTAAGGTATCAAATCCATAAAAATCAACCAATTGCTCTACAATTTTTTGAAGTGTAATTCCGTGTAAAGGATCTTTTGATTTTTGTTGTTCCATGGGACAAATATAACACAAAAAAAAAGTCACCACTATGAAATGGTGACCTTTCCGTCCGAAATTAATCGGATCTAACCAATAACTCTAAATATATCTAAAAATAATTAGAATAAAAATTTAACACCTACTTGTAAGTTACCAACTTGTCTGTCTGCAACTGAATTCATAGGATTTGCACTAAAATTAAATGTAGTAGTTTTATCACCTACACTTGGCGTATCAGTTGAAGAACCAACACTAAAAATTGAAAATGAAGTTTCAACTGTCATCCATTTATTAACTACATAGTCAAAACCAGGAGCTAATTCTAAAGCTACAGAAGAAGATTTACTATCAGCAATTTTGTCTTTCCCCATCATAATAGGTAAAGCTGCTTGTCCGTAGAAAAATAACCCTCCAGAAACATTCCAATATTTTCTTACTAATGGTTTGATAACTAAAGTACTTGCATCACCTGTAGTAATACCTGCACCATTTACAGTTTTAGAGCTGATGTCACCAACACCAATACCAACAGTTACAGAAGGAGTAATAAAAGTACCAACGATTGGTAAAATCATGTTAGAATCTGTTTTAGCAGTTCCTGTTTTTTGAGAATTGAATGATACTTGACCAGCAACCCACCATGTTCCTTGTAATCCTTTATTTTCTTTTTTGTCTTGAGCATTTGCAGTTAAACCTACTAAAGCTAAAGCTGCAACCAATAAAATTTTTTTCATTTTGTTTTAGTTTTAAAATTATAGGGCAAATTTATAGTTCATATTTCTAAAAAAAACTGATATAAATCATACTTTAAAAAAATTTTTGCCATTAAACAAATTACTTTTTGTTTCATTATTTTGTTAGTACATTTGCTACCTATTATGATAAAAGTTGCCAACATACTTAATAAAAGAGCAAAATTCGATTATGAAATAATTGAAACCTTTTCGGCTGGAATTGTCTTAACAGGAACAGAAATAAAATCCATCCGATTAGGAAAAGCACAAATTGCCGAAAGTTTTTGTGAATTTAATAATGGAGAGCTTTTTGCCATCAATACGTATATTGAAGAATATGCTTTTGGGAATCAATTCAACCACAAATCAAGAAGCGAACGAAAACTGTTATTAAATAAAAAAGAATTAAAGTCACTGTCACGAAGTGTGGAAACAAAAGGTTTGACTATTATACCACTTCGTTTATTTACCAACGAAAAAGGATTAGCCAAATTGGAAATTGGACTTTGCAGAGGTAAAAAAACGTATGACAAAAGAGAATCGCTAAAAGAGCAAGATACCAAACGTGATTTGGATAGAATCAAAAAAGCCTATTAAACATGAAGCATTTACTAAAAAATGCTCGAGAATTAAAGGGAATCAAAACTAATGAATTAGCTAGAATAACAGCTATTGATCCTGCACTGATTAGTAAATTTGAAAGCGGACAACGGATTCCTACAGAAAATCAAATTAAAGTATTAGCCTCTTTGCTAGAAATAAATTTGAATGAGTTACTAGTAGCTTGGTACAAACAGAAGTTATTACATACTATCGATTTCAATACACAATCCATACAAGCAATTATTGAATTGCTACAAGAAAAAGGTGTAAAATTAAATCAAGAAGAAAGTAAAGAAAATCAAATTTCTGAAATTTTATCAGAAATTGAAATTCTAAAAAATAAACTTTCTAATCTTTAACTAATTCTTATTTTCAAGCAAAGGCACAAATTTGAAATCACCAAATTCATGTTTCTCGAATTGGGTTTCATTTTTACGAATCAACATCGTCATGATTTGATCTTTATCTCCTACAGGGATTACCAACCTTCCTCCTATTTTAAGTTGTGCCATTAGGGGTTGCGGGATAATGGGAGCACCAGCAGTAACAATGATACTATCGAATGGAGCGTGATTAGGTAATCCTTTATACCCATCACCAAAGGATAGATGTTTGGGTCTAATCCCCAATTTAGGTAATAACAATGAAGTGGTTTTGAACAATTCATTTTGACGTTCAATCGAATATACTTTAGCCCCTAAAAGACATAAAACGGCTGTTTGATAACCGCTTCCAGTTCCAATTTCTAAAATTTTTTGATCTTTTTTTACTTCTAATAATTGACTTTGGTACGCTACGGTGTAGGGTTGTGAAATAGTTTGACCTGCACCAATAGGGAATGCTTTGTCTTGATAAGCAAAATCCTCAAAACTAGAATTAAGAAACAAGTGCCTTGGAATTTTTTTAATAGCTTCCAACACATTTTTATCCGTAATTCCTTTTCCTTCAAGTTGTTTAGCGAGTTGATTTCGAAGTCCTTGATGCTTATTCGTATCTTTCAATTGGGGTACTAATTAATTGGCGTAAAAATAGACGTAAAATTTCCAAAAAACAAATTCCAAATTCCAAAAAAACTTGAATCAGGAAACCCAAAACTTCAACAAATATCTTATTTTTGTTGAAAATACTTTTTTATGCTTAAAGTTGGCGTTTTAGGTGCTGGCCACCTTGGAAAAATTCATTTACGATTGTTGCAACAATCCGAAAAATATGAATTAGTGGGTTTTTATGACGAAAATCAAGAAAATGGAGCTAAAATAGCAGCAGAATTTGGATACAAACAATTCGATACTATTGCCAAACTAATTCATGCCGTAGAGGTTATCGATATTGTTACTCCAACGCTTTCACACTACAAATGTGCTAAAGTGGCAATCAAAAGTGGCAAACACGTTTTCATTGAAAAACCTATTGCAACTACAGTGGAAGAAGCAGAAGAAATAATTGCATTATCCAAAGAATATAATGTAAAAGGCCAAGTAGGTCATGTGGAACGTTTCAACCCAGCTTTTATTGCTGTAAAAGATATGATTGAAAGCCCAATGTTTATTGAAACACATCGTTTGGCTGAATTCAATCCCCGTGGTACAGATGTTCCTGTAGTTTTAGATTTAATGATTCATGATATTGATGCTATTTTAAGTGTGGTGAAATCAAAAGTGAAAGCCGTTCACGCCAGTGGTGTTTCAGTTTTAAGCCAATCACCAGATATTGCCAACGCGCGAATTGAATTTGAAAACGGTTGTGTGGCTAATATTACTTCTAGTAGAATTTCAATGAAGAATATGCGTAAATCACGTTTCTTTCAGAAAGATGCCTACATTTCAGTAGATTATTTAGATAAAATCTGTGAAGTAGTGAAAATGAAAGAGGCCCCAGAAGTTCCAGGTGATTTTGATATGATTTTGCAAAATGCTGAAGGCGAAAAGAAACAAATCTATTTTGCAAATCCAGAAGTAGCCCCAAACAATGCTATCTTAGACGAATTGGACACCTTTGCTTATGCCATCAATAACAATACTACTCCAATTGTAACCT
>CAIRMK010000046.1 GCA_903879645.1 uncultured Bacteroidota bacterium | reverse complement strand
GGAATATGCTCACTGTTTTTTCGCTTTCCAAGAACAATTACGCCAGCTAAGGCTGCAAATCCCGCACTCATGTGAACAACGGTTCCACCAGCAAAATCCTTTACACCAAAATAGCCACCCAACAGGCCGTGAGGATGCCATATCATGTGGCATAATGGTGCATAAATAAATAGGGTAAACAAACTAATAAACAATAAAAACGAAATAAAACGAATGCGCTCTGCTAATGCTCCTGTAATAATAGCTGGGGTGATTACAGCAAACTTCATTTGAAAAAGAGCAAAAAGAATAAACGGAATAGTAGATGCTAAACTCTTATGGGGCTGCATTTCTACTTGATCAAAAAATGCAAAGTCCAACGGGTTACCAATAATACCATAATGAACGCCATCAATAGTAAGCCCTAGTGGACTTCCGAACGATAAACTAAAACCTACTGTCACCCAAATCAAACTAACCACTCCCAAACAGATAAAACTCTTAAGCATGGTTGAAATAACATTTTTCTTACCAACCATACCTCCATAAAAAAAAGATAATCCAGGAGTCATTAGCAACACTAAGCAAGATGCCGTAAGCAACCAAGCAACATCAGCATAGTTTATAGTACTAACAGCATTAAATTCCGACCCTGCGGCTTGATGAGGCCAAAATAACCCCGTAATGGCAACAATAGCAATAATAACAAAAGCAGAGATCCAACGTTTTTCTACATACATATGATAATATTTTAAGTAAAACCTCTAAAAACAATAGGGTAAAATTAAATAAAATAGTAATTAAAAACATAAATACGTATAAAAATTAGGGGTATATGCCTCATTTTTATTGATAATTAAAAATAAAGCGCAAATTTTAACAACTTCATATTTAAACAAGCAAATAATTATAGCATATGCAATATCCAATTCTGGAATTGCGATGAAAAAGTAGTAAAAAATAGAAAAAAGAAACAGATGAATTACAAACTCAACATGTTTTTATAAGTAACAGAAGAAATCTCTCCAATCAATTGAGACAACGTTTTGTTGTCTCTACCTTTTGTCATTACTGTAAGTAAATAGGGCTTGTTTTTTAAGTAAACAATCGCCGACTCATGTAGTTGCATTTCTATCGGGGTACCCGCTTCACCAAATTTATGTGCTATAAGAACATTATCAGGTATACCATTTTTAATTCCGTCTTCAAACTCACACTTACTCAACAATTCTGTTGCAAATTCAGAATCATCAATAGACAAATAGGCAGCATTATAAAGTGTTCTCATAAATAAAGAATACTGTTTGGCCGTGAAATAATAATGACTAGAGTGAATTTCTGGCTTTTCTAAACCCAAATCTCGAAATAGTTTTAACAACACATCGGAATTCATATTGTTGTTCAACAATACCGTAGCATTATTGTCGGAATATTGAATCATATAGCGCAACAATTCTCTAACTTTATAACTTTTGCCAAACACAATTCCTTTCGATTTAAAAGCTACATTTTTATCAATAGCAAAATGTTGATTAAATACTATTTCCTTGTCCAAAACGCCTGGAGAAATCTCATTCATTCGTAAATAAGTAATCATAATGGGAACTTTAAACAAAGATCCGGGCTCATATTTCTCTTCATCATTTACAGCCATCCACTCATTGGTGCCATAATTTCTCAAATAGACCGAAGCTCCAACAACCCCTTTATAGGCTTTATAGTTTTCAATGATAGTATTGATTTCTTGTTTAGTAACCATCAATCCATCGCCTTCGCAAGGTTCGTCTACAAACATTAAAGGTTTTACAAATTTATAGCCATCCATTCTTTTTATCGAATAGCTACAAGCATTATTTACCGCTGCTTTTTCTAAAAGGTCGGCTTCTTTTTTAGAACCAATAAAGTGGGTGATACTAAAAGTGATTATAGCAGTTACCGTTGCAATGATTACAATGTAGGGTAAGGATAATTTTTTTTTTAATATAGGACTCATAGTTTTTGAGTAATAAAGAGAATACAAAATTAATTATAATATTTTTTAAAATGCCTTAAATTAAGATTCTTTTAAGCTTACTTAAGCACTGACGGCATTTTTTCAATTCTTTTTCGGCATTTAGCCATATAGATTTAGGATAGAAAATAACATTCTAATAG
>CAIRMK010000045.1 GCA_903879645.1 uncultured Bacteroidota bacterium | reverse complement strand
CATTATTTAAAGGAACTGCTGCTATTGAAGACCGCAGCATCATGAATGCCACTTTCTTATTAAATGACGAAAGCCACGCTCCTATTTTTGACAAAATGTGGAAAGAAGCTGGGATTTCTGGATTACCAGGTCATCGTTCTGTTGGAGGTTACCGAGCTTCTATGTACAATGCATTACCATTAGAAAGTGTTCAGGTTTTGGTGGATATTATGAAAGAATTAGAAGAAGTAGTTAACAAACAAAAAGCAGAAACTGTTTAAATATATAATAATTACAAAATGAAAGTATTAGCCAACGATGGTATATCTAAAAGCGGAATTAAAGCATTAGAAAAAGGTGGTTTTGAAGTAATCACTACAAAAGTGGCACAAGAACAAGTTGCCAATTTTATCAATAATAATGATGTGTCTGTGCTTTTAGTAAGAAGCGCCACAAAAGTTCGTCAAGACATTATTGATGCCTGTCCCGGATTAAAAGTCATTGGTCGCGGAGGTGTTGGAATGGACAACATTGATGTTGATTATGCTCGTACCAACGGCAAACATGTAATCAATACACCGGCATCATCTTCCGAAAGTGTAGCCGAATTAGTTTTTGCCCATTTATTTACTGGAGTTCGTTTTTTGCATGACTCTAACAGAAATATGCCACTTGAAGGAGATACTAACTTTGAAGGTTTAAAAAAAGCGTATGCCAATGGAATCGAACTTCGTGGTAAAACTTTAGGAATTATTGGATTTGGAAGAATTGGTCAAGCAGTTGCAAAAATGGCACTTGGACTTGGAATGAGAGTAATTGCTGCGGATAAATTTGTTGGTAAAGCCGAAATTAAAGTTGATTTCTATAATGGACAATTCATCAATGTCGATATCCTAACAGAACCATTAGAAGATTTATTCAAACATTCTGATTTTATTACTTTACATGTACCTGCTCAAGACGGCTACGTCATTGACTCGGAGGAAATTGGTCAAATGAAAGATAACGTTGGAATTATAAATTGTGCCCGAGGAGGAGTTATCAATGAAGTGGCTTTAGTTGAAGCCTTAGAAAGCGATAAAATTTTATTTGCAGGATTAGATGTATTTGAAAATGAACCAACTCCAGAAATTCAAATATTAATGCATCCAAGAATTTCATTAACTCCACATATTGGTGCTGCAACTTTGGAAGCACAAGATAGAATCGGTACTGAATTAGCAGAGCAAATAATAGGAATTTTAAAAGGTTAATTTCCTAAAGAACCATAAAAAGTCCCTATTTAAAATAATTTAAATAGGGACTTTTTTTTTGAGCTTTTTTACAACAAATAAATCATCTAATCTTCACATGTCCAAGCCCAATTTTAATTAAATTTGTTTCCATATTTTTATACAATGGGGAATTTAAAAAAACGTTGGAACATCAACTCTAATTGGCAATTTATTGTCATTATTTTAGTTTTTGCCATAACAGGTTCTTCTTCTGCACTACTATGTAAACCTATTTTACACTGGCTAGGTATATCAAAAGAAACTCAGCATATTTTAATTTATATCTCAATATACACTTTGGTAATTTTCCCTATTTATCAAATACTTTTAGTTGCAACTGGATTTTTATTTGGACAGTTTAAATTCTTTTGGGCATTTGAAAAAAAAATACTTCGTTTTTTGAAATTAAGTTTTATTGCCGAATTCTTCGAAAAATAAAATACAATTCTAATACCTCCTTTCTAGGTAATATTCTTTATTTTATAGTAACCACTGACCAATTAGTATAAACATCCTTTCCATTTTTAGAACATCTCGTTAGTATATATTTAAAAAGACATAACGTCAAATTAGACGTATTAAGATAATTTAATCAGTAAAACATTCATTCCAATTATTAGAAAACCTATTTTGTATAATTATTTAGAGGGATTAATCAAATTAAAAAAGTCATTTCTATTTTCTTTTTCATTAAAAATACCGCCATATTGAATTGTGGAGGTAAAACTTGACTCATCTTTAATTCCTCGACTTGACACACACAAATGTGTGGCTTCCATCACAACAATAACATTTTCAGTAGCTAGAACGGTTCTCAAATCGTTGAAAATTTGCATAATCAATCGCTCTTGAACCTGCGGACGACGCGAATAGTAATCTACAATTCGATTCAATTTTGACAATCCAATTACTTTCCCACTCGAAACATACCCAATATGTGCTTTCCCAACAATTGGTAAAAAATGATGCTCACAAGTAGAATTGAAACTAATATTGGCTTCCACCAACATTTTATCGTAATTATAACTATTTTCAAAAACTGATATTTTGGGTTTATTTGCGGGATTCAATCCTGAAAATATTTCTTGAATAAACATTTTAGCCACTCTATGAGGCGTCCCTCGCAAACTATCATCGGTCATATCGAGTCCCATTTCTTCCATGATTTTATGAAAATGGTTCTCAATAGTAGCCATCTTTTCTAAATCTGACTTATCAAAAGCATCTAGTCTTAATGGTGTATCGGCAGATGTCATTTGATGATTATCTCCAATTAAATCGTAAATCTCTTTTTCGATAATAGTATTCATGTGTTTAAATTTATTTTGTTTAACAAAAGTAGTTTAAATATTAAACAAAATGACGAGGTAAATGATATTAATAATTTACAAGTGAATAAATAAAAGCTATAGTTCATTTTATAATCAATGATTTCTTTGTTTCTTTGTAAAAACGTTTGCCATGATTCTAGCTAAAGACATTCATAAATATTACGACCAATTACATGTTTTAAAAGGCGTAGATTTACATATTGAAAAAGGCGAAATTGTCTCAATTGTTGGCGCTTCTGGTGCCGGAAAAACAACTCTCTTACAAATTTTAGGAACTTTAGACAAACCTGCAATTACTGCAGCATCCTCTTTACAGATAAATGGAGAAGATATTCTAAAAATGAAGGATAAAACTTTATCAAAATTTAGAAATGAACATTTGGGATTTATTTTCCAATTTCATCAATTATTACCCGAATTTACCGCTTTGGAAAATGTTTGTATTCCGGCATTCATTGGTGGAAAAGAAAAAAAAACAACTGAAATCGAAGCCAAGCGTTTATTAGACTATTTAGGGCTTTCTCATAGAATTAATCACAAACCCAACGAACTTTCAGGAGGTGAACAACAACGTGTTGCAGTGGCAAGAGCCTTAATCAATAAACCGGCAGTTATTTTTGCCGACGAACCTTCTGGAAATTTAGATACCGCTTCCGCAGAAAATCTACACCAATTATTCTTTCAACTTCGAGATGAATTTGGGCAAACCTTTGTCATTGTTACACACAATGAAGAATTGGCGAACATGGCTGATCGAAAGTTAATCATGGTCGACGGAATGATTTCAAATTAACTGTAAGATGCTACTAATACTTTTATCCTGGATATATATTCTCTTCACCACAATCAATCTCGGTTTTGGTTTGGATAAAATGATTAGTTTAAAAAACAAAAACTTTGCGGTTACTTCCATTTTAGGATTGTTCATAGCAACAATTTTTGGAAGTATTTGGGCAATTTTCGGTAGAATTAATATCGAATTTCACCTTGTTCTTTTACTCATTAATGGTTTTTTATTTTTAAAATTTAAAAAACCAATTCTTGAAGTTTATTACAATTTCATTACTCAATTCAAGCAATTATCAATTGGTTTACAACTCTATTTGTATTTGACAACCTTCTTAATTATTGCACAATGTGCCGCTGTGCCTTATGTAATTGACAACGAATCCTATTATGTTCAAACCATCAAATGGATTAACGAATATGGATTCATAAAAGGATTGGCCAATCTTCATATTTTCTTCGGGCAAACTAGTGGGTGGCATATTACACAAGCAGTTTTTAATTTTTCATTTCTTTATAAAAACTTTAATGATTTAAGTGGATTCTGTCTTCTATTAGGAAATATATTTGCCATTTTTAAATTGAATTCCTATTTTGATAATCAAAATAAATCCTATTTAATTGTAGGCTTATTACCTTTATCCAATGTGCTATTATTTCAATTCATAAGTGCACCTTCACCCGATTTACCGGTATATGTAATTTCATTTATCGTTTTCTTTTACTTCTTAGAAAATTTCAAAAATGCGCCTTTTGAAAAATTCAATAGTATTGTAATTTTATCTTTATTCATACTTTATATAAAACCAACCGTCATTGCATTGTTGGTTTTACCCTTTATTTTTTTACTTCAAAATTTAAAAATACTAAAACAAAAATTATTTACGAGCTTTACTTTTGCATTGCTTATTTTTGGTTTATTCGTGACAAAAAACATAATAATATCGGGGTATCCCTTCTATCCTACTCAATTTTTGAGCTTCAGAATGTACGATTTTGGTGTACCCAAAGAGCTTATATCCTTCTTCTTTGACGAAACAAAACTTTACGGATTTTTTCTAACTAAGGCAGAATTTCACTCCTTATCTTATTTCCAAATCCTAATTAAATGGCTTACTATAAATAAAATAAATGCGCTATTTAATGTGGTGAGCGTAATCTTAGTGATTGTATGCCCCTTCTTTATTTATAAATTCTATCCAAAAAAATCATTTTGGTATTTATATGGAATTATGGTCTTCCAACTATTTATTTTATTGATAACCTCTCCTCAATTTCGTTTTTTCATTCATTTCATTTTGTTCTTTGGTTTTTTTATAATGGCTTGCATCGTAAAGAACAAACAATTTATCACAATCCTCCTATTTGGAAGTACATTTTTAGTAATGGTACTCTTATTTTTACCGATTAAATACTCTATGCTCACGCATAACAAATTAATCATGGACAACAGCCGATTTACTACCAATGAAATTATTTTCCCTTATCAAAATTCTAAACTAAAAACGAATTTTTATACAATAAAAATTGGAAATCTAGAATACAATTCACCCGATAAAAACTCTTATTTTTGGACAAATGGTGATGGAAAATTGCCTTGTGTAAATACCCAGCAAATTAACTATTTCAAAACCAATTTCCATTACATTCCACAATTGAGAACCAACAATATTAAAGATGGATTCTATTCTAAAAAGCTTTCGCCAAATGAATAAATCCGAATTAAAATCTTTTCTCGATGAGAAAGTAGAATCATACAACAATCCCAATTTCATTGAAAGCGACCCCATTCAAATTCCACATAGCTTCTCCTTAAAAGAAGACATTGAGATTGCTGGCTTTCTTTCGGCTACCATTGCATGGGGCAACCGAAAAATGATTATTAACAACTCCAAAAAAATGATGGATTTAATGGGGGACTCTCCTTATGATTTTATCATGAATCATCAAGAGTATCATTTGGAAAAATTAGAAAATTTTGTTCATCGAACCTTTAACAGTAAGGATTTAATCACTTTTATAAAAGGATTGCAACACCTATACAATAATCATGGTGGATTGGAAACTGTATTTTCGGAAAATATCGAAGCCAATTCTATGCAAAAAAGCATCTCAGATTTTAAGAAAATATTCTTCGAAGTTGAACATTTAAATCGAACTCAAAAACACATTTCTGATCCCTTAAATAATTCAGCTGCCAAACGAATTAACATGTTCCTTCGTTGGATGGTTCGCAATGACAACAAAGGTGTCGATTTCGGTATCTGGAAAACAATTCCCATGTCAGCGCTTTCCTGTCCTTTGGATGTTCACTCAGGAAATGTTGCAAGAAAGTTAGAACTACTCACTCGCAAACAAAATGATGCCAAAGCATTGTTCGAATTGGATAGCAATTTAAGAAGTTTAGACCCGAACGATCCTGTTAAATACGATTTCGCTCTTTTTGGATTAGGTGTTTTTGAAAAATTTTAATCCTATACATCGAAAACAATAGTACTTTTTAAAATGTTTTTTTTAACTAATTACAATTTACTAATTACTAATTACTATTTTTGTCCAAACCAAAACACAACATAAAACATGCTCATAATTGGAATTGCAGGTGGAACAGGTTCAGGAAAAACAACTGTTGTTCACCAAATCATGAACGAACTGCCAGAAACTGAAGTTGGAATTATATCTCAAGATTCATATTACAAACAAAACATAGGCATGAGCTATGAAGAACGTAGCAATATCAATTTTGATCATCCTCGTGCCATCGACTTTGAACTTTTAGTGCAACATCTTAAAGATTTAAAAGCAGATAAAACAATAGAACAGCCTGTTTACTCCTTTGTTACACACAATAGAACCGATGATACGGTGATTACACATCCAAGAAAAGTAATGATTGTAGAAGGAATTCTTATCCTTACCAATCCCGAACTTCGTGATATGTTTGACGTAAAAGTATTCGTCCATGCCGATTCAGATGAACGATTGATTCGTCGTTTAAAACGTGACATAGCAGAGCGTGGTCGTGACATGGAAGAAGTACTAAATCGATACCAAACTACTCTAAAACCAATGCACCAACAGTTCATTGAACCAACCAAAGCATTTGCTGACATCATCATTCCAAATGATAAATACAATACCGTGGCTATTGATGTGGTTCGTGCCGTGATCAACCAACGTTTGACATAATTTTCATAATAAAACAGAATGAAAAAATGGTATCAAAACCTTACTGCTAACTATCCATTTCTTAAATTTTTAGGAAATAGATACACTTTGGTTTTGATTTTTTTCGTCGTATGGATGCTCTTTCTTGACAATCAATCCTTATGGGATCAACGTTCATTAAACAAACAAATTAATGAATTGGAAGACAATAAAAAATATTATAAAGAAGAAATAGCCAAAGACGAGCAAAGCATAAAAAATCTAAAAAACCCTGATCAAACAGAAAAATATGCTCGCGAAAAATATTATATGAAAAAAGATAGCGAAGATATCTATATCATTGATATTGAAGATGACCGAATTAAAGACAGTATAGCAGCAGCGAAACAGTAGACCTTTTTTTGATGGCAATTCCTGCTGTCCGCACTACAAGGTAGTTGCTCCCATCAGGGCTAAACAGTAAACTCTAAACAAGAAATTCCGTT
>CAIRMK010000044.1 GCA_903879645.1 uncultured Bacteroidota bacterium | reverse complement strand
AATGTATTATTTACTACCAGCAATGTATCATTTATAATTTACAATGTATTATTTATCATTTGCAATGTATCATTTACCATCCGCAATGTATCATTTACCATCTGCAATGTGTCATTTATAATTTTTAAATTTATTTTTATAATTTATAACATAGTTTTTATAATTTAATCCTCTATTTATATAATTTTTAGTATCATTTTATACACCTATATTCTAGTATTTATACTTTTACTTGTTATTTTTAACATAATAGTCAAATAATATGTCAAATTCATTTGCTAATTTTACATTATTAACCAATATAAACTCTTCAGAATATGCTTTACTTAAACCTGAAATCCGTTTTAGAAGCTCGTCAAATAGAAAAACCATACTCTTTTCTAGTAAAAATTGGCATTGCTCCTCACACCGCTAGTAAAATTCTAGCTAATGATACCCATGTCATGCGTTTAGATAACTTAAACCTGATATGTAAAGCACTCTATTGCCAACCTAACGACCTCTTGATTTTCAAACAAGACCTGAAATCGCCAGTAGAAAAAACGCATCCATTAACCCAATTAATTCCATCTGCTGAAGACATCAATTGGCAACACCAAATAAAAACACTACCACTAGACAAGCTCAAACAAATCAGTAAAATGCTAGACCAAGCTGAAAATCAAGAATAATCATCTCAACAAGCCACTATGAAAACCATTCACTATTTAAAACCAGTGCTATTCGCTAAAAAGTTTTTTGGATTTGTTTTAGCACTTTTCGGACTCTTTATTATTCTTTTTAACTTCTTTTTTGGATTGCTGTTTATTGTCATTGGCTTGAATCTAATTTCAACTGAAGGCACTGAAATAAATCTTGAAAATAAAACCTATAGAACTATAAAATATATTTTTGGACTTAAATTCGGAAAATGGAAACCTTTTCCAGAGTTTGAATACGTATCTGTTTTTAAAACAAAAGAGAGTCAGACTATCAATGTTGTATCAGCTACCACAACCATAACAAGCGATATTATTTATTTGAATTTGTTTTATGACCGAAACAAACACATCACATGCTATAAAACCGAAGACAAAGCCGATGCTTTTAAGGTGGCCGAAGAATTTAAAAAGACCTTAGGAATTGACATATTAGACGCTACTGAACAAGAGAAGAAATGGCTGTAATGTTTTTAATAAAAAAGAGCGACAATTAAATTATCGCTCTTTTCAATACAACTATAAGTATTCATTTAATCTTCTTCAATCTCAAATTCGGCATCCTTTTCCCAAATCTCCATTTCACATGGTTTGCAATTAAACTTTAGCTTGTATTCCAATTCTCCTTGCTTCAATACCAACGGCTCTTTCACCTTTACTCCCAAAGTATCTTTGTGGTATTTTGGACATTTTTCTAGTTCATATTTGATACAATATTTGGTAGTCATCACACGAGATTTCCCTGGATCCCATTGCAATTCAAAGGCTTTTTCAATCTCCGTTACTCCGTGGCGCTCATAAAACTTGCGTGCCACTTTATTGGCTACATTATAAGTAAAATCCAGTTTGCTTTCCGGATAAGGATGCGATGTTTTCACAATTTGATGTTCCTCTCGTTTGTAATTTGCCAAACGAATTTCCGACAATTGCTCAAATACTGTTCTTCTCATTTCATTGATTTTTGAAATAGGAAGAAACCAATTTCCAGTAAAATCAATATGTATTTCATCAGCCGTATAAGGCGTAAATCCTGTTTTGGCTAAATTTATTTTGAAATTTTCTGCAATGGATTCGTTGTTTTTAGTTGGTTCTTTTGGATGTTCCAAAGTGACAACGCTCACATTACCATCTTCATCGGTTGCTTTTAATTCGAAACCCTTTTCATTTTCTGATAAAAGCAACGTGGTGCTAATTTTTCGAACAGCACTGTCTTCACGCTCCACAATTTTGATAAAAGCCGCATCGTTATTGCGATAAATAAAAGTTCCCTCTTTAATTTCCTTCAACACATTCGGATATACTAATCCGTTTTCCGCTCGGTTGACATAAATACCATCGGCTTCATTGTTATCATTTATAAAGCAAAGACCATCGCCATTGTTCAGCAAATGTCCATTCTCAATTTCATAAGAATTACCCACGGTTTGAATTAATTTTCCAATGTATTGCCCTTTCGATTTTGGACTTTCCCAAGACCCAATAGAACTGTGTCTTTCATTGACAAAATAATCGGTATAGCCTCTATTAAAGGTTCTATTCAATGCTGAATCAAAAGTAAACGTGCATTTTCCAGAAGAAGCTTTGGTATATTTATCACTATTTTCAACTAAAAAAGCATCTAGTTTTTGTCTTAAATAGGACACATTATTTTTCACATACACAATATCTTTCAATCGCCCTTCAATTTTAAAGGAGCAAATTCCGGCTTCAATCAGATTCGGAATTTGATCTGAAACATCAAAATCTTTAATGGATAACAAGTGACTGTTTTTTATCAATGTGTCTCCATTTCCATCAATTAAATTATAAGGTAAACGGCAATTTTGAGCGCAAGAACCTCTATTGGCACTGCGTTCGCCATTGGCAACACTCATATAACAATTGCCGCTAAACGAAACACACAAAGCACCCGTTACAAAGAATTCTAATTCTACATCACTAGCATCACTGATTTCTTTTATTTGATGCAAATTCAACTCACGAGCCAAAACGACACGCTTGATTCCTGCTTCTTTTAGGAATTTAATTTTATCGGCATCTCTATTATTGGCTTGGGTACTGGCATGTAACACTATCGGAGGCAACTCCATTTCCAAAATAGCCATGTCTTGAATAATCAATGCATCAACACCAATTTCATATAATTTCCAAATCATTTGACGACAAGTTTCCAATTCGTTATCATATAAAATCGTGTTGATAACCACAAAAACTTGGGCATAAAACAAATGGGCATATTGAACTAATTCGGCTACATCTTCAATAGAATTATTAGCATTAGAACGTGCACCAAATTGAGGTGCACCTATATAAACCGCATCAGCACCACTGTTAATAGCGGCCATAGCATGAATTAAATCTTTGGCTGGAGCCAAAATTTCTATTTTCTTTTGTATCATTTGAAATAGCTTAAAGGAAACTTGATTGTTTGCTAAAAAGTGCGCAAAGTTCTACTTTTTTATTCAACAATTCGACAGGAAAACTACTTTTTTTGAATTATGTTTACTTCAAATGCTTCAATTTATCGGTATAATACCCCGCTTTTTCAGGATTATTCTTACTCGTATAATAAAGTTCAAGGGCTTTATAGGGCTTGTCATAAGTTGGGGCCTGCTGAATACATTTTTCAAATACTTTAATGGCTTCGGCATCTTTATTAAGCTTCAAGTAAGAGTTTCCTACATTGTAATAAATTCGAGCATCCGTCGGATTCAAAGCAATTGATTTTTTATAATATTCGATGGACTTTTGAAACTCATTGTTATCAAAAGCAATGATTCCCAAAACGGCATAGCCTAAGGCATGAGTTGGAGTAGTTTTAATAAGGTTTTCAATAATGTTTTTGGCTTTAACTTTATCACCCTTTTGATAGGCTTGGTATCCATCATTAAACATTTTATCGGTAGCCGCATCAAAAACTTGTGGAGGAGTTTTAGCCAATGCTTGTTGTGGCATTGGAGCTTGACTTATAGGTTGCGACAGTTTCATATTCTTTTTATCAGCTAGAATTTTGATATAAGGATCGACCTCTGTATCATTTGGATATTCCTGCTTGATTCTATTAAAATAATATTCAGCAGAATCCAATCGATTGGTGTTAATGTGAGCTACTCCCAAATGTCTCAAATAAAAACTGGTCAATGATGTATCATTTTTAAGCAACTTCCTAAAAATATCTAAAGCCTGTTCTGATTTTCCACAATTAATGTAGCCTATTCCTAAATTAGATTCCACTAAATAATTGTATTTAGATATGCTTTTTGCTTTCTCAAAATTTTTAACCGCATTGTCGCAATCTTTTATTTCTAAATACGAAATCCCTTTTTGAATATAGGCTTCAATATAATCAGGATAGTGACGGGTCACTCCTTCTAATATTTGTATTGATTTCACAAACAGCTTTCTTTTTTCAATAGAATCAGTAGTTATTTTTGCCTTTTGATAAAAAATAGCAGCATAATTATTTTGCACGCGAAGGCTTTTAGAACTTTCCATGTAATCATGGGTGAACAAAGTATCATTATCTACCCAATCCTTATTTCTAGTAATTGTTTTAAAACTGTACAATCCCAGAATCGGAACTAATAGCACCAATAAAATGAGGGGTTTTGAATTTATTTTTTTTCCTATTTCCGAAAATAAAAACACTAAAGCAATAGCAAATCCTAAAGAGGGCGTAAATGCAAATCGTTCTGCAAATGTGGCTCCAATAGCAATAAATAAGTTGCAGGTAAGCGTAAACATTAGAAACATAAACAAGAGTCCGAAGGCGATTCTATTTTTTCTAACGATACCTTTAAAAATTAAAAATATCAAGGAAATTAGCACCAAAAGACTAGCCCAAACTTCCATCGATGAAAAGCTTTTTTTGCTGATATAGTTAATGGAATAATCATACATCAACGGATGAGGAATGCAGATCTTATAAAGATACAATCCTACAATATAAATTCGGGTTGCCAAATTTTCAGACGGATTAGTAATACCTACAAGCATATCATCCAACTCCGACATTTTGGGCATTAAGTTCATTCCAAGCACACTATGTTGCAGCACTAAATAGAGAACTGCAGGAATCAAAAACAGTTTACTGTCTAAAATATAAGATCCTTTAAAAGTCTTTTCTTCACTCAAATAATAAGCGATAAAAGGAAATATACCAATGAATAATATGGCACTTTCTTTGGATAAAACTGCCATGAAATAAATAACAACACTAGTATACTGCCATTTGACATGCTTCGATTCTTTGAATTTTATAAAGGTAATAAGCGCTAAAACTCCAAATAGAAAGGCTAAAATCTCATCCCTTGATTTAATATTGGCGACCACTTCAGTATGGATAGGATGTGCTGCAAAAACCAAAGAAATAGCTAAAGCGAGTAATTGATTTTTAAACAACTTTAAGGCGAGAACAAAGGTCAAAAACAATGCTAAACTATAATATAAAATATTCATCAAATGCAATTTGGATGTAATATTTGCTTTATCACCGTTGTCAAACAAGGAATAATCAATTGCAAAACTAACCCCAGTCATGGGTCTATAAGGCTTAATATTACCCGCTTCTGGAAGCGTCTTTTCAGAAAACAAAGACGGAATACCTTTAATACCTTCTGTAATATTTTTATCTTGGAAAATCATATTATCATCCAATACAAATCCGTGGTGCAGTGTATTGATATAAAGAGCCATTGCAAATAATAAGGGTAGCAAACCCCACTTATATTTTTGAAAGAATGACATCTTTACAATTTCACTATCTTGATTTTGAATAGGCGCTGTTTTCATTTTCCATTTTTAATTGGAACAAATATAATAAAGTAATGCAATTATTTAAAACTATCCGTATTGCAATAAAAAAACTCGCTTATTGCTAAGCGAGTTTTTCTATTCTCTATTTTCTATTCTCTATTTTCTTTCTGGAATATTCTCCAAAATTTCAATCACAAATTTCCAGAATTTTTGAGATGAAGAGATACTGGCCCTTTCATCTGGGCTATGTGCTCCATGAATAGTTGGTCCAAATGAAATCATATCCATTCCAGGATAATTAGTTCCAAGAATACCACATTCTAATCCAGCATGACATGCAGCT
The DNA here is from genome assembly GCA_903879645.1 of uncultured Bacteroidota bacterium. Classification (GTDB taxonomy): domain Bacteria; phylum Bacteroidota; class Bacteroidia; order Flavobacteriales; family Flavobacteriaceae; genus Flavobacterium. Next base: position 2,148 of record CAIRMK010000044.1, on the reverse strand, counting down.
ACATTAGGTTTCGTTCCATTTTGCTTTTCATAAATTTTAACCAACAAATCTAATATTTCCGAGTTCACATTAGGTGTCCAACCTGGATAACTTCCAGCTAAAGTAACTTCACATCCAAATAATTCATAAGCTGAACGCAATGCATTCGCCAAATCAAATTTAGAACTTTCTACTGAAGATCGCGTTAAGTTTTGAATGGTGATTTCTCCCTTTTTTACAATCACACGAGCAATATTATTAGAGGTTTCTACTAATCCTGGAATATCGGAACTCATTCTGTAAACACCATTATGAGCAGCATAAATTCCACGTAAAAAACCTTCCTGAACCCCTAGATCCATAACTTTACTTGGCAAATCGCTTTTTACGATTTCGATAGTCAAGTTAGGTTCCATCGTTTTAAATTCAGTCTTAATATCTTCGATAATTTCTTGCATATCAAATGCAAAAGCTTCATTATACATGGAAGCAACAATCACTTTGGCATTACTTTCACGTGGAATAGCATTACGCAAACTTCCACCTGAAATTTCAGAAATTTGAAGTCCAAAATTTTCGAATCCATCAAACAATAAACGATTCATTATTTTATTAGCGTTACCCAAACCTTTATGGATATCCATGCCAGAGTGCCCACCATTTAATCCTTTTACAGTAATAGTATAGCCAACAGAACCTTCAGGAGTTTCTTCTTCATTATAGCTTCTATTTGCTGTAACATCGATTCCTCCAGCACAACCAATTCCAATTTCATCATCTTCTTCGGTATCCATATTTAAAAGGATTTCTCCTTTTAAAATACCTCCTTTTAAATTCAATGCACCAGTCATTCCAGTTTCTTCATCGATTGTAAAAAGTGCATCAATAGCTGGATGTGCAATCTCTTTACTTTCCAAAATCGCCATCATCATGGCTACTCCAAGTCCATTATCAGCTCCTAAAGTTGTTCCTCGAGCACGAACCCAGTCACCATCAACATACATAGCAATTCCTTGTGTATCAAAATCGAAATTGGTATCATTATTCTTTTGACATACCATATCCAAATGCCCTTGAAGAACAATTGGTTTACGGTTTTCCATTCCGGCCGTTGCAGGTTTTCTAATGATTACATTGCGGATTTCATCTTCAAAAGTTTCTAATCCTAAACTGGTTCCGAAGTTTTTCATAAATTCAATCACTCGGTCTTCTTTTTTAGAAGGACGAGGTACTGCATTTAAATCGGCAAATTTGTTCCAAAGTGCTTTTGGTTCAAGATTTCTAATTTCTTGGCTCATTATATATTAGTTTAATTCCGTTCGCCTTTTAGGCTCGGGTGTAAGTTTCAAAGTGGCAAAGTTACAAAGTTTAATTTCTTTGCGAATTGATTTGTCATTATATTTACAATTCAAAATTGAGATATGAAAAGAAAATATTTTCTTCCTTTATTCCTGTTACTTCAGATTGTATTTCTGAAAATAATTATCTTTTTTCCAGAAATAGTTGAACAATATTATAGCAATGGATTTTATATTATTATTTCTAGAATATCCCGCACATTTTTGGGAAAAATCCCCTTTTCGGTTGGAGATGTTACTTATGGTATTTTAATAGTTTATCTCTTACTTCAACTTTGGAAAAATAGAAAAAACTGGAAATTGGAATGGAAGAACAATCTACTCAAAATCTTAAGCTTTATTTCTATACTCTATTTTGCATTTCATGTCCTTTGGGCATTGAATTATTACCGTGTTCCTTTATTTGAAAAAATGAACATTAAAAGAGAATACACGGATAATGATTTAGCCACTTTTACTGAAAAATTGATTGTAAAAACAAACGCAATTCAATTACAAATCACTAAAGACAGTAAACTGAAAGTAAGTAATCCCTATACTCAAAATACAATTTTTAAAATGACACAAAATGGGTATGATAATTTAGCCAAGGAATACCCATTTTTCAAATATGAAATTCCAAGTAAGAAAAAATCCCTTATGAGTTTACCTCTGACTTATATGGGGTTTGCCGGATATTTAAACCCCTTTACCAATGAAGCCCAAGTAAATTATAAATTACCGATGTATGGTTTTCCAAATGTGATTTGTCATGAAATGGCGCATCAGATTGGTTATGCCAATGAAAGTGAATGTAATTTTATTGGTTTTT
>CAIRMK010000043.1 GCA_903879645.1 uncultured Bacteroidota bacterium | reverse complement strand
ATATCAAGCATTGCCAGAATAAAAATTAAAACATAAAAAGCCAAAATAACTCATTTGAGGTTTTGGATGATATTATTCAAATCTCTACTAATAATTTAATTCTCGTAAATGGATATGAAATAGAAACAGAAGCTCCAATTCTTTGGGCATGGTTCAAAGTTATTAATCAAGAAAAATTAATTTTAGGCATCAGTAATTCTATTCACAGTAATGAAAATGAATATGCATTAAACAAAATAGGTGATTGTATTATTAAATGTGGTTGCAATATACATGATACAGAAAAAGACATATTAAACATTTACAATTAAAAATAAATTTTAAAAAACAAAAATGAAAAAAATATTATTAGTTACAATTATGTCGATTAGTGGTTTTGTGATGAATGCACAAGTCCTAAAATATGAGCAAGTTAAAAATGCACAAAAAAGAAGTGAAATTAATAAAGAAGAAATTACAGAATATATTAGTGAAAATGGAACATCATTTAAAATAGGTGATGTAATTAAAATTGACAAACCTTCAAATGGTCAAATTTTTTCGTCAATGACAATTAGAATGACAACATTTGAAGCACTTGCACTTAATCAAAATGAATTAAGAAATTTCGACTATAATGTTTACTCTAGAACAATTGCAAAAACTTCTTTAAAAATCAAATCTTTTGTTATTGAAGGAGATAAAAAGAAAGGATTTTCAATAGCAGCTAATTTAGATGGTGTTGGTCATAATATTCAAGTTAGATTAGAGTATGGTCTTGAAATCGGTGAAATTGGTGAACATAAAATGACTTCTGAAGAAGCTATGGTACAATTAAAATCTGAAAAAGATAAAATGGAATTAGGTATTATTACATCTGATGAGTATAATTCAAGAAAAGCAGAATTAGTTAAATTTATAAAATAAACGGAAAACAAAAGTGCTTGCCAGGGCAGATTATGAGATTTAGTGATGGCACAAATAACAAATCGGTAAAAGTAGTCAGACAATAAAATAACTCAAAGTTTTTCAGTATTTATAGAGAATTGTATTTTTAAATAAGTGGAGTTCTGAAACCACTATAATAAACGAAGCGGAACAGAAAAGCTATAAGAGTATGAAAACTAAATTATTTATTATGAAAAAACAATTTTTAAAACCGCTGTAGTATTACTTACGGCAATCATTACAATTAGTTGTTCTAAAGACGGAGCAACTGGCCCTGCTGGGGCAACAGGAATGGCGGGAACAAATGGAGCAAACGGGACAAACGGGACTAATGGAAATGCTAATGTAATTGGAACAAATACCGTTAGTGTGCTTCCTAGTAATTGGATTAACAATGGTGGCAGTACCTCTTGGAGTACAACTTTGACTGCACCAGCAATTACCCAAGCAATTGTTGACAAAGGTACAGTTTCGGTATTTTTTCAATTAGGTACGGAATGGGTAGCTTTACCATATTCCAACCCACAAAATCATTACTTTACTAACTACGGATTTTCACTTGGTATGGTTGAAATTAATATCTCTACAGAAGCTGGATATATACTAACATCTCCAGGAACAAATATTTTTAGAGTTGTTGCTATTTCCGCATCAAATAAAATGGCTAATCCAAATACCAATTGGAAAGATTACAATCAAGTAAAAGAAGTACTTCATCTTCAAGATTAATTGTCTATTAAAATAAGTCGTTTAACTGTGCTGTTAAAAAAAAATCTTTTAATAACAAGTGTTGCGCTATTTTTAGTTGCAGCACTTGTTTATTTTTTTTATTTTAATAAAACAAAAGAGGTGATAAAAATAAGAGGCGGTTCGGTTCACCTTCAAAAATTCAATACATCACCTGTGCGGTTCAATGCCAAAATCTCACTAGAAGATAGCTTACAGTATGGCGCCATCATAGCCGATTATGATTATTATTGGGAGACTACACAACCCAACAAAAAAATAAAAAGGGTTGCCTTTGATAGAAACTCGGGTTCAATTCTAGTGTATGAAAGCATCAAAGAATCCCCGTTTAATCCCAAAAAACCAAATCTCATGTTTCAATGGCAATTTAATGAGGCAACACCGAATCTTATAAAAGGCATCTACGGTTATATCGATAAAGACACCACCATGTGCTGGATTTATGACACCAAAAAACAACTCATGATAGACGAACAAGGATTAGTTTATAAAAGAAGATTTTTAACAAGATAATTTATATAATAATAACCCAGCACTTCAAAGTCCAGCTCCTCGAAGTGTTCAATACTACCGTGACGCTCTGCGAAGCCAGCTCCCAGCTCCTCGAAGTGTTCAATACTACCGTGACGCTCTGCGAAGTCTCCCGACTTCGTAGCTCAACAATATAAAAAACCTACATGCACCTCTGTGTAACTCCGTGCAACAAAAAACCGCCAATCGGCGGTTTTAATTTTAAACAGTAGGTGTAGGAGTATCAATTCCGCCACTATTCCCCGAGCGCATGCGCTCAATAATTTTAGCAATCGTATACTCCTTCGCTTTCGGCGTTTTTGCATACATAATTTTTCCATCAGCAGCAATTTCAGAGATATAAGCATATAAAGCATCATACTCCGCTTTATTCTCAGTATATAAAGCACCAATCTGATTTTTAACCTCATTCTGCAACACATTCTCTTGCTCCAAATAACCCAGCTCCTCTAAGTGTTCAATAGTACCGTGACGCTCTGCGAAGTCTCCCGACTTCGTAGTAACAAATACCACAAAAACATTGTGTATCCCTATACTCCGCTTTGTGCAACTCAAAGACTTTCCTTTGTATAGCATTAAAGGGCAGGATTAGATTCTATATAGATTTTTGTTAATCACCTTTAGTTCTTCTGTCACCACCTTTAGTTTGTGAGTCATCACCTAAAGGTTGGAGTTCGCTAACTTTAGTTTGTACGCTGTCACCTTTAGTTTGGAGTTCGTCACCTTTAGTTATTTTGTCTTCACCTAAAGGTATCAGCACGAAACCTTTAGTTTATAGCTCATGACCTTTAGTTTGCGAGTTATCACCTCAAGGTTAGAGCTCATGACCTTTAGTTTGTTAGTCGCCACCTTTAGTTTGCGCTCTGTCACCTTTAGTTTGGAGTTCACGACCTCAAGTTAAAAATGAAAAGCAATAAAAAAATAGTATAGAAATCAATCTTCATTTTACTTAAATTTTTTTTGTTCGATTCTATTCTCAATGTCGACGATATGTTCGTTTTCTTTAGTATGTTTTATCTTGTTTTTTATACCGCAATGCACCGCAGATATATCGGGGATATGTCGGGGATATGTCGGGGACATCTATGGGAGGAACCAGAGATAATTATTTAGCAAACAACCTTCCATCTTAAAGACTAATTCGATAAGTAGTTTAGAGGTTGCAACTCTGCAACTTAAAACTTATCTTTGCCACTTTAATTTGAAAACACAAAAATGAACAAACTTTTAATAGTAGGAACGGTTGCTTTTGATGCTATCGAAACTCCTTTTGGAAAAACAGATAAAATATTAGGTGGAGCAGGAACTTTTATTGGTCTTTCTGCTTCCCATTTTAAATTACAATCAGCTATCGTTTCGGTAGTAGGTGACGATTTTCCACAAGAATATTTAGATTTATTAACAGCAAGAAATATTGATATTTCAGGTCTTGAAGTAGTTAAAGGAGGAAAAACTTTCTTCTGGAGTGGTAAATACCACAACGATATGAATTCAAGAGATACCTTGGCTACCGAATTAAATGTTTTGGCAGATTTCAATCCAATAGTACCAGAGAACTTCAAAAATGCCGATGTAGTAATGTTAGGAAACTTACATCCAATTGTGCAAACAGGAGTTTTAAATCAAATGACAGCAAAACCAAAATTAGTGGTTTTAGATACCATGAACTTTTGGATGGATTGCGCTTTACCGGAATTGTTAGACGTAATCAAACGCGTTGATGTAATTACCATTAATGATGAAGAAGCACGTCAGTTGTCTGGAGAATATTCTTTAGTGAAAGCTGCTGCTAAAATCCACACTATGGGACCAAAGTATGTAGTGATTAAAAAAGGAGAACACGGAGCGTTAATTTTCCATAACGAACATATTTTCTTTGCACCAGCATTGCCTTTGGCAGATGTTTTTGATCCAACAGGCGCAGGAGATACTTTTGCAGGAGGATTTGCAGGATTCATCACGCAGCAAGGAGACATTTCTTTTGAAACGATGAAAACAGCCATAATTCAGGGTTCTAACTTGGCTTCCTTCTGCGTAGAGAAATTCGGAACAGAAAGAATGTTAGAGTTGACAGAAGCCGAAGTAAAAAATCGATTGAAAGTATTCAAATCTTTAACACAATTTGAAATAGAATTATAATAACTTTATGCCTCGAAATTTTCGGGGCATTTTTTATAAAAAATAACCGCAGATTCGCAGATTTTTTAAAATTTTAATTTTTTGTAATTAATACAATCACAAATCTGCAAAATTTATTTAGGAATAACGAAAAGAATAATTTGCGAATCTGCGGTAAATAAATACAACAACACAACACCCGAGGCGCAGCCGAACTGTATGGAGCGCAGCGGAATAAAAACTACAACTACAATGAGTGACGCAATCAAACACGAATGTGGAATTGCACTTTTACGATTAAAAAAACCGTTAGCGTTTTACAAAGAAAAATACGGTTCGGCTTTCTACGGAATACAGAAAATGTATCTTCTTATGGAAAAGCAACACAACCGCGGACAAGACGGTGCTGGTTTTGCCTCCATTAAATTAGATGTAGAACCAGGAGAACGATACATTAGTCGTGTGCGTTCTAATGATGCGCAAGCTATACAAGATGTGTTCAAGCAAATCAACGAACGTATTAACGAAGAAATGACTTCTCATCCTGAATATGCCGATGATGTAGCCGCACAAAAGGCCAACATTCCTTACATTGGAGAATTATTTTTAGGACATGTGCGCTACGGAACTTTCGGAAAAAACAGCATTGAAAGCGTGCATCCATTTTTACGTCAAAACAATTGGATGCATCGAAATCTTATTGTTGCAGGAAATTTCAACATGACCAACGTAAAAGAACTTTTCAATAGTTTGGTGGAATTAGGACAACATCCTAAAGAAATGGCGGATACAGTTACTGTAATGGAAAAAATCGGGCATTTCTTAGATGACGAGGTTACCGATTTATACCAAGAATGTAAAAACAATGGATTATCCAAAAGAGAAGCTTCGCCTGTAATTGCAGAAAAATTAGACATTACCAAAATATTAAAACCCGCTTCCAAAGGTTGGGATGGTGGCTATGCAATGGCCGGACTTTTTGGTCATGGCGATGCGTTTGTATTTCGTGATCCAGCTGGAATTCGTCCTGCTTACTTCTATGAAGATGATGAAATTGTTGTAGTGGCTTCAGAAAGACCAGTGATTCAAACAGTTTTCAACGTTCCATTTGAAAAAGTGCAAGAATTACAACCTGGAAATGCCTTAATAATTAAGAAAAACGGAAAAGTAACAGAAGAAGAAATAATAGTTCCTACAGTTAAAAAAGCATGTTCGTTTGAAAGAATTTATTTCTCACGTGGAAGTGATGCAGAAATTTATCAAGAGCGTAAAAATTTAGGAAAACTAATTCTTCCAGCTGTTTTAGAAGCCATTGATGAGGACACGGATAACACCGTTTTCTCTTATATTCCAAATACTGCCGAAACTTCTTTTTATGGAATGGTAGAAGCAGCAAATGATTTTTTAAACCAAAGGAAAAATCAATTTATTCTAAACAACAGAAAAACGTTAACTAAAGAAAAATTAGAAGAAATACTTTCTGTAAAAATTAGAACGGAGAAAATCGCTATTAAAGATGCAAAACTACGAACGTTTATAACAGATGATAAAAATCGTGATGAGTTAGTAGCGCATGTTTATGATGTAACGTATGGAGTTATAAAACCAGCCGACAATTTAGTAATTATTGATGATAGCATTGTTCGTGGAACTACATTGAAAATGAGCATCATTAAAATGATGGATCGATTGAATCCAAAACGTATTGTTGTGGTTTCCTCGGCACCACAAATTCGCTATCCAGATTGTTACGGAATTGATATGGCAAAGCTCGAAGGATTGGTTGCATTTCAAGCAGCAATTGAGCTTTTAAAAGAGCGAAATATGTATCATATTGTAGATGAGGTTTATAAAAAATGCAAAATACAAGAGAACTTAAAAGACTATGATGTAGTTAATTACGTTACGGAAATATATTCGCCATTTAGCGATACAGACATATCAAATAAAATAGCAGAATTACTAACTTCACAAAGTATTAAAGCTGAAGTAAAAATTATTTTTCAATCTGTTGCTAACCTTCATATTGCTTGTCCAAAGAATTTAGGAGATTGGTACTTCACAGGTGACTATCCAACACCTGGAGGAAACCGAGTTGTAAACCGAGCATTTATGAATTTTTATGAAGGAAAAGATACTAGAGCATACTAAAAACTAACATTTTATGTAGTTTATCGATTATTGGTGTAATTCATCAATATTATTTTGTAACTAAATACAAGTCAGTATATCTTTGGAGAACCATAGCATTAGTAGGTTAAGTTTATGGTAGATTTGGGGCAAAAAAGGTGAAAGCAATTTCACCTTTTTTATTTTCTATAAGTTCCACTTTCAAAAAGATGAATTCTACTCTCATTTGGCTATCATCCCAATATATTTAGCATTTTATACCATTATTAAACAGGCATACCTATTATGTTTGTAATACCATAGGATTTAGTAGGTTAAGTTTATGGTAGATTTGGGGCAAAAAGGCGTTCGCAACCGCGGACGTCTTTTTAAAATTCACACACAAAAAAACCCGGTTGCACACACAACCGGGTTTTGAATTTAATAAAATCTAAAAATTATTTTGCTTCATTATATCTTCTAGAAACTTCTGCCCAATTTATTACATTAAAGAATGCTTCAATATAATCAGGACGACGGTTTTGATAATGTAAGTAGTAAGCATGTTCCCAAACGTCCATTGCTAAAATTGGAGTTCCGCCACAACCAATTCCTGGCATCAAAGTATTATCTTGGTTTGGAGTTCCGCAAACTTCAAGTTTTCCATCTTTCACACATAGCCAAGCCCAACCTGAACCGAATTGTGTTGCGCCAGCTTTTGCAAAAGCAACTTTAAATTCGTCAAACGAACCCAAATCTTTTTCAATAGCAGCTAATAATTCACCAGTAGGTAATCCTCCACCGTTTGGAGACATTACAGTCCAGAACAAATTATGGTTAAAAAATCCACCACCATTATTTCTAATAGCTGCTTTAGTCATATCCAAATTTTTTAGAATTTCTTCAATAGATTTTCCTTCCAAATCTGTTCCTGCAATGGCTGCATTCAAATTTGTTGTATATGCATTATGATGTTTTGAATGGTGAATTTCCATTGTTCTTGCATCAATATGTGGTTCTAACGCGTCATAAGCGTAAGGTAATTGTGGTAATTCAAATGCCATGATATTTTTGTTTAAGTTATTACTAAAATTGATTTCAAATTTATACATTTATCTTTGTAAAAGAAAATACTTTTTTTACATAATTCCATTGAAAAAACCTATTATAGAGCTAAATGACATTTGATATACAGCCTAAACATTTGCAAAACGAACTGATAAAACTAGTTCCGCTTCATGAAAATGATTTTGAAGAATTGTATGGAGTAGCTTCCGATCCTTTAGTTTGGGAACAACATCCTAATAAATTGCGTTATCAAAGAGCTGTTTTTCAAAATTTCTTTCAAGGAGCTATTGAATCTAAAGGAGCTTTTTTTGTTCGAGATGCAGAGACCAACGAAGCTATTGGTAGTAGTCGATTTTATGATTATAACGAAGATGATAATTCTATTTTAATTGGTTACACTTTTATTGGAAGAAAGTATTGGGGAAAAGACTACAATAAAGCTTTGAAAAAACTCATGATGGAGTATGCTTTTCAATATGCGGATACCATTTATTTTCATATTGGCGCTAATAATATTCGTTCACAAAAAGCTATTGAAAAAATTGGAGCAATAAAAATTGATGAAAATGAAGTTATCTATTACGGAGAAGAATCTAAATTGAATTATATTTATCGAATTAATAAAAAATAAATGCAAAAACCAGCTTTTTCAATATATGATGCTTCTGCGGGTTCGGGTAAAACCTATACTTTGGTAAAAGAATATCTCAAAATCATTCTTTTGTCAAAAAAGCAAGATGCTTATCGCAACATTCTGGCGATTACTTTTACCAATAAAGCGGTGCACGAAATGAAAAGTCGTGTGGTTGATAATTTGTCTGAATTTGCTAAAGAAAATCCTTCTGATAAAGCATTGGATTTAATACAAGTCATTAGTTCTGAAACAGGATTAAGTTTGTTTGATATTAAAGAAAAAGCCAAAGGCATTATTAAGAATTTAATTCATAATTATGCAGCTTTTGACATTTCTACCATTGATAAATTCACGCACAAAGTCATTCGAGCGTTTGCTCACGATTTGAATTTACCTATAACTTTTGATGTTTCTCTTGATACAGAAAACCTTTTAACAGAAGCTGTTGATGCCATTATTGCTCAAGCAGGAGAAGACGAAACATTAACCAATCTTCTTGTGAATTTCACAATGGAAAAAACCGACGATGATAAATCGTGGGACGTTTCGCGTGAAATTATGGAAACCGGAAAGCTAATTTTAAACGAAAACAATCAAGAAGAAATAAGTCATTTTAATAACAAATCAATTTCCGAATTTGTTGAAATCAAGAATAAATTAGTTGAATTTTGTAAAGATATAGAAGCCGAAACCATTGCTCAAGCCACAGATGCATTGCTTTTGATTGAGAAAAATGGCATTGATGTTAAATCATTTTCTGGCTGCTATTTCCCGAAACATTTGATTAGTATTCAAGAAGGAAAATTCAATGCAAACAACAAAACGTATCACGAATTTGAAGATATAAAAATCAACAAAACAGCTAAAGATGGCGCCATAATCGAAAGCATTATTCCTGAATTATTGGCAATTTTAAAATCGATTTATACCAAATTTGAAAAGAAAAATTTCTACGAAGCTTTTCTAAAAAATATTACGCCACTTTCTTTGATGAATACTTTGAGTAATAAATTACAAGAGATTCAAAAAGAGCAAAACATATTGTCCATAGCAGAATTCAATAAATTAATTAACGAGCAAATTCAAAACCAGCCTGCGCCTTTTATTTATGAACGGTTAGGTGAAAAATACAAGCATTTTTTCATTGATGAATTTCAAGATACTTCCGAAATGCAATGGCAGAATTTAATTCCACTTATTGACAATGCACTTTCAAGTGAAGATTTAGATGGAACTCGAGGCTCACTAATGATTGTAGGTGATCCAAAACAGTCAATTTACCGTTGGCCTGGAGGAAAAGCAGAGCAATTTATTGAATTAAGTAAAAATGAAAATCCATTTGTAAACCCTGAAAAGGAGCTTTTCCCATTAGGAACTAATTGGAGAAGTTATGAGAATGTCATCGACTTTAATAATAAGTTTTTCAAATTTTTAGCTTCAAAATTTGCAAATAGCAATTATAAAGATTTATATGAAAATCATTCTCGTCAAGAATTTAACTCCAAAAAGGGCGGTTATGTAAATATTAGTTTTATTCCGAAAATTGACAAAGAAGAAGTTTCTGATGATGAAAGTTTAGACAAAAACGATTTGTATTTGGAGGCAACATTAAATACAATTACAAAAATAAAAGCCAATGGATTTAGTTATAAAGATATTGTAATTCTAACACGAAATAAAAAGCCAGGAACCGCTATTGCTAATCATTTAATTGAAAATGGAATTCCTATAGTTTCTTCCGAAAGTTTGTTGCTTGGTGCGTCTTCGGAAGTGCAAACCTGTATTTACATATTACGATATTTAAAAAACATAAATGATTTAGAATCGAAAGCCAATTTCTTGTATTATTTAGCTAAAAATTTACAACAAAAATTACCTGTTCACGATTTTATCGCCAAAGGGATGGAGTTGAAAAACGAATTGGAATTTCAAAATTGGTTGACCGAAATTGATGTTGATTTTTCATTTCAAAATATTCGTAAAAAAGCACTTTATGAAGCAACAGAAATCATAATTTCAAAAGTAATTCTAGTTGAAAAGCGAAATGCTTATGTGCAATATTTCTTAGATTTGATTTTGGAACACGATTTGAAAAAACAATCTGGGATTTCAGACTTTCTGTTTTATTGGGAAAACAATT
>CAIRMK010000042.1 GCA_903879645.1 uncultured Bacteroidota bacterium | reverse complement strand
GTAAATCAGAGCACGGCGGTATCATTAAAGATGGTGCTAAAATGGTTAATGCGGTTTCCAATTCGGTGGTTCCTAAATTTACTGTTGTAGTGGGTAATTCTTATGGTGCAGGAAATTATGCGATGTGTGGAAAAGCCTACGACCCACGATTGATCTTTGCTTGGCCAAGTGCTGAATTAGCGGTTATGGGTGGTACACAAGCGGCTAAAGTATTAGCCCAAATTGAAGCTTCCTCTTTAAAAGCTAAAGGAGAAGTGATTGATGAAGTCAAAGAAAAAGAGTTATTTGATAAAATCAAAGCGAGATATGACGCACAAGTTTCTCCTTATTATGCCGCGTCACGATTATGGACGGATGCCATCATTGATCCCTTAGAAACTAGAACTTGGATTTCAATGGGAATTGAAGCGGCCAATCACTCCCCTATTGAGAAGAAATTTAATTTGGGTGTAATTCAAGTGTAGTATGCAAAACGATATTCTATTTTCTGAAAAACAACGCTTTACACAGTGGTGGTTGTGGTTAATTCTATTCGCTGTTAACAGTATATTCGTTTATGGTTGCTATCAACAAATCATTTTAGGTCAAGAATTTGGTGATAAACCTATGAGTAATGCTGGCATTCTAGTCGCTTTATCTGTAGTTGCATTGATTACTTTTTTATTTTATTCATTAAAACTAGAAACCATCATAAAAGTAGACGGTATTTATGTTCGGTTTTTCCCTTTTCATATTGCTTATAAAAAATATAGTTGGGACACTATTGAAAAAGTATATGTTAGACAATACAAACCCATAACTGAATACGGTGGATGGGGATTGCGATATGGTGTCTTTGGCAATGGTAATGCTTTAAACGTATCAGGGAATCAAGGATTACAAATCATTTTCAACAACACTACTACCATGTTATTAATTGGCACTAAAAAACCAAAAGAATTGCAAGATGTTATCACTAAAATAACAGCTACTCCACTTTAACAGATTACTACTTTACCTAATTACTCTTTCATAAACTTACCGCTGCTAGTACCTTTATCGGTGATTACTTTGATGAAGTTTCAAATATTACCTATTCCCTTTGGCTCTATTGTGTGTTTTACACAATAACTCACAGTTTTTAATATCGGTTGCTCCGCCTTTGCTCCATGCGTCAACATGGTCAGCATCCATATCGGCTAACTTCCAAATTTTGGCTTTGTTGGCATCGTGACCAATAGCACAATGAGAACAATTGGAAACTCCTTTTTTCTCTGCTTCGGCTGTTTGGTTAGTATAGACTGATTTTTTGGTGGCTTCATCAAAAACTCGTACATCTAATAATTTAGTATCTACAGCACCACCCAAAATATATTCAAACACGCCTTTTCTGTTTTTTACATAAGGGTCGCCATAGAGTTTTTTAACTTGTTCAGATACTTTTTTAGTATCATATCCTTGTTTGTGGTAAAGCTCATACAATCTGCCCCATTCTAAACCTCGCATTTCACTTTCAACATCGCTAAAAACGGAAGATACCCAATCAATAACACTTGTAAAATATTTTTTTAATTCATTAATATCAGTGTCTTTGCGATGACTACTCATATAATTGCCAATGTTTCCTTTGCTTACCCAATCTAAAGCACATTCTAAAAACTCTTGACGGTTAGCACTACCCGATATATAGGCGCTCCATTTTTGGATATTAGCATTTTGACTGTTACTAAACTCGGCTTTGCCTAGTGTTACAAACGGACCTGAATATACGGCATTCAATAACTCCTGATTATTAAGCGGAACTCCTGCTATATTAATGGTTCTAAACCATTCTTTTATTTCGCTTTCGGTGCCTTCACATTCGTAGATAAGCAATTTAGCTTCTAATATTTTGGCTTGTTTGTCGGCGGCAATACCACTAAAATATTGCTCCATACCATGTTCATCTTTCACGGCAAACTTATTGGTTACATAGCGACCAAAACTAGTAATACGTTGTTGCCCATCGAGCACTTCTAATGCTGTAGCATTCACTTTATTAAAATATATCAACCCCAACGGATAGCCTTTAAGAATAGAACTAATAACCGCAACATCGCGTTTGCCATCAGCATAGATGTAGTTGCGTTGGTACTCGGGTTGAATGGTTAACGTGCCC
>CAIRMK010000041.1 GCA_903879645.1 uncultured Bacteroidota bacterium | reverse complement strand
CTTTCTAAAAAGTGAATAAAATTATCTTCATGGTTAAGTTTTAGTTTCTTTCTAACTTTATATCTCGCAGTTTCCACTCCTCGTATTGAAATATTTAACAATGGAGCTATTTCTTTATTGGTTAAATCCATTTTAATAAAAGCACAAAGGCGAAGATCTCGTTTAGTTAATGAATTGTCAATTTGTTTTAGTTTTTCAAAAAATTCTTGATTTATTTTTTCAAAATTAACATCAAAAATCTCCATAAACTCTTCGCCAATTCTATGTTGGTTTAATTTTCTAAAAATATCGGTTAACTTTTTTCTTGCTTCATCACTTTTTAATAGATCTCGCAGTTGTTTTAAGTCAAATTGCAACTCATTAAAAATATTTTTTTTCTCACTCAATAAAAACGTGTAATTTGCTAGTTCTTTACTTTTGTCAATAATATCGACTTCTAAATTTAATTTGTCTCTACTTATAACTTCTTTATCGTGTTTTAATTTTAATTTTTCGAGTTCTAACTCTAACAGCTGTTGTGATTTTTTTAATTCAACTTTTGATTTCAATCTTTCATTCGCTATTTTATTTTTCACATAATTTGTAATGATTTTAATAATAAATAATAAGCAAATAATGTACAAGATATAGGCTAAATTTGTTTCGTACCATTTTGGCAAAATAGTAAATTTAAAACTTGTTTCCTTTCCGGTTAGTCCTGCAAAATTTCTACTTTTCACTCTAAACACATAATCCCCAGGGCGAAGATGAGTATATTCTTTAAAAGCATTTTTTTGCCATGAAGACCAATTTCCATCAATATTATCAAGCTTATAACTGTAATTAGTTTCTGTGCTGGACATCATTTGTGGTGAAGAAAATTCAAATCGTAAAATATCAGTTTGATTTGGTAAATTTATATCCGCTTTACTTGAATTTATTTCAACATATTCTAGTTTCTGATTTCTAGTGTAACTAATCTGATTGATTATGGTAGCAAATTTCTTGTTCCCTTGATTTAAATCTAAATTATATTGAAATATTCCAGAATTTGTCCCAAATAAAACTTTATTATTTGGTAATGGAAAAATACATTCCATCCCTCTGTTAAAGCTCCCTTTTAAATTTAAGAATAAGTCTTTGTTTAATCTGTTGTTCTTTGAATTGAAATATCCTGCTTCATCGTCCTTTATAAACCAAGTTGTAGTATTATATTGAAGGAGTTTTCTAATATTTTTTGATGTTCCAAATAGTTTATTGAGGGTTTCAAACAATACAAATTTATTTGTTGATTTATTATAATAATATATCCCTGTATTGGTGGTAAAAACAATTTTATTATTCCATTTAAAAACATTTATATTGTATGGAGATTTAAGTCCGTTTTTATTTGTAAAATGGTCCACTACATTAACCCGTGAATATTCGGAATTTATATGTATTTTATATACGCCTTTATACCCATGGCATATCCAATAAGTATTAGGTTCTTCATCTGCAATTAAATCTCTTGTTGACTCATCAAATCCTTTAATTTTTCGAATAATTTTCCATTGATTATTGTTTTTTTGAATTAAATAAAAACCATTGTAGTTGGAGCCTAAATACAGACCCTGATGATTCTCAATTTTTGTTATTTTCCAAAACCCAGCTTCATTTCCAATTTTAGTTACTTTATCATTTATTAATTTATAAAGTCCTGTATCATGTGATATTATTATGTCATTGTCAAAATTTTGAATTGCCCATGATTGCCCTTGTAATTCATTAATTTTTTTAAAATTATAAGGAGGATTGCTATTTGAATAATAAACGCCATTGTTGGTTGCGGCATAAATAACTTTATTTTTTTGTAAAATTCCATAAACGGAAGCTTGATCAAAGATGGAAACAAAAGGAGATTTATAATCTAAAAAATTTAAACCATTATTCTGTAAAATCCATAAGTTATTGTTTTTTGTTTGGTAAATAAAATGAATATTTGCGTTAGACAAATTGTTAAATGGTGTGGTGTTCTCTTGTATTAATCCTGATTTTGATATTTTAATTATTTTTAATCCCCTTGTGGCTATTAAATAATCTTTATGACTATCAAGAATTCCAAAAGTTACTTCATCGTTTCTAATATTTGTAAAGAGATTCAATTTTTTAGTAATTTTCTTCAATGTTTTATTTCCAATAAAAACATCACCAGATTTTGAAATTATTGTTATT
>CAIRMK010000040.1 GCA_903879645.1 uncultured Bacteroidota bacterium | reverse complement strand
CAGAAATCAAATCACAACAACAATTGGTTACCAATGTAATTCGTGAGGAGGAAGCGTCGTTTTTGAGGACTTTGGAGCAAGGATTGCAATTGTTGGATAAGGTTGTTGCTGAAACAAAAGGGAATGAAGTTTCAGGTGCTAAAGTTTTTGAGTTGTATGATACTTTCGGATTTCCAAAGGACTTAACGGCTTTGATTTTAAAAGAAAAAGGATATACCTATAATGAGGAAGATTTCGAATCAGAATTGCAAAAACAAAAAGCACGTTCTAGAGCTGCATCGGAAGTGTCCACTGAAGATTGGTCGGTTTTAATACCAGGAAATGTAGAAACATTTGTAGGCTATGACCAAACAGAGAATGAAGTAAAAATCACTCGTATTCGTAAAGTCGATTCTAAGAAAGATGGGGTTTTATATCAAATTGTTTTAGATGCTACCCCATTCTATCCAGAAGGAGGCGGTCAGGTTGGGGATAAAGGAACTTTGGTTTCTGCCAACGAAACGATTGATATCATTGATACTAAAAAAGAGAATAACTTAATTCTACTTTTTGCTAAGCAATTGCCGGAGAATGTTTCTGGCAGTTTTGTAGCAAAAGTAAATACTGATTTAAGAACATCAACTTCTAAAAATCACTCGGCAACCCACTTGATGCATCAAGCTTTGCGTTCGATTTTAGGAACCCATGTGGAGCAAAAAGGGTCGTTGGTAAATTCAAATTATTTGCGTTTTGACTTTTCGCATTTCAGTAAAGTGACTGATGCCGAAATCAAACAAGTAGAAGATTTTGTAAATGCTCGAATTGAAGAGCAGCTGCCTTTAATTGAAAGAAGAAGCATACCGATTCAACAAGCATTGGACGAAGGTGCGATGGCTTTGTTTGGAGAGAAATATGGCGATACTGTTCGTGCGATTAAATTTGGTCAAAGTATGGAACTATGTGGAGGAATCCAT
The DNA here is from genome assembly GCA_903879645.1 of uncultured Bacteroidota bacterium. GTDB lineage: Bacteria > Bacteroidota > Bacteroidia > Flavobacteriales > Flavobacteriaceae > Flavobacterium. The sequence continues at coordinate 2,478 of CAIRMK010000040.1, read as the reverse complement.
GTGAAGAATACGGCTGATATTTGGCATTTTAAAATCATTTCGGAAGGAGCTGTAGCGGCTGGTATTCGTCGTATTGAAGCGATTACGGGTGATGCTGTTAAGGAGTTCTATGCGAATCAAGAGCATACTTTAGCTGAAATAAAAGAAACGTTGAAGAACCCACAAGATATTTTAAAATCGGTGGTTACGTTACAGGATGATAATGCCAAATTGAAAAAACAAATTGAGCAATTATTAAAAGAAAAAATAGAGGGATTAAAGAATGCGTTAGTTTCTGAATTTAAAGAAGTAAATGGTGTTAACTTCTTATCGAAACAAGTTGATTTGTCCATGAATTCGACTAAGGATTTGGCGCAAGCTTTGGGCAGTTCGAAACCAAACTCGTTTGTGTTTTTAGCTTCTGTTGAAGATGATGTGCCAAACATTCATTGTTCTATCTCGAAAGAATTAGTGGCAGCAAAAGGATTAAATGCTGGAAATGTAATCAGAGAATTAGGCAAATACATTGACGGAAATGGAGGAGGGCAACCGTTCTTTGCTTCTGGAAAAGGTAAGAATGTAATTGGAATTGCTGAGGCTTTGGAGAGAGCGGTTGATTTTATAAAATAAATTAAAAAGATGAAAAACGTCATTATAATACTATCTGTTCTATTGTTTCCTTTGGGTGTGTTTTCGCAACATTTTAACAATAACATGCAATTTCAAAGCCAACAACAAATGGTGCGACAAAATCAACAAATGTTCCAACAGCAGCAGCAAATGAGGATGCAACAGGATCAATTGCGAATGATGATGCAAATGCAAAACCGTCAACTATCTGCTGAAGATTATCTTAAGAAGGAAGAAAAAAGAAAAGGTAAAATGGAAGCTAAAAATGAAGCATTACAATCTAAATTAGCAAATTTAAAAAATGAGTTGGGCAACAATCAAGGAAAGGATGATGTTAAAAAAATTCAGAAAAAGATTGACAAAGTAAATTCAAAGCTTGATAAAAATAAATCAAAAATTGAAACCTCTTCTCAAACAATTGTTAAGCTAAAAGACAATGTTGAAACAAAGAAAGCTGAAGTTGAAAAAATGAAGAAAGAAATGGAAGCTAAAAAAGCAGAGAAAGAAGCAAAAAAGGCTGAAAAAGAAGCTACAAAAAATAAAAGCAACTAATAAAGGCGTTCCTAATAAAAACAAATCCCTACAAATTATGAAATGAATTGTAGGGATTTGTTTTTACCTTGAATATTTACTTTCTCTCCCCAATCTGTTGTCTCCAAATGCCATAATACAATCCTTTATCTAAAAGTAACTCGTTGTGTTTTTCTTGTTCGATGATTGATACAAATATTTGAAAGCCGTTTTAATTTGGTTTTCATTTAAATGTAAAAAATAAAAAGTAACTTAATTTAATTTTTTTCTTTTCTTTACAATATTATAGGTCTTTTAATTATTTTAATAATAGTTAGTCGAATAACTAAAATCAAATACTAGTTTGAAATGAAAAAGATTACGTCAATAATTATTTTGTTATTTGTTTTTTTTCAAGGAAGAGCTCAAGTATTGTTTTCTGAAAATTTTGATTCCTTATCGGGATTGAATGGATGGACTCAAGAAAATGTAATAGGAACTTCGTTGCTAAGTAGTTGGTCAAATGTTTCATCAGGAACAAATCCAACTTGTATGCCATTTAGTGGTATAGGAGGCATGGTAAAGTTTAATTCTCATGATGTTCCAACAGGCAATGTTTATGGGCTTACATCACCACCAATAAACTTTACTGGAAGCAACTATGTTGTTAAATTTAAAATGTTTAGAGATTTGATGAATCCTACAAACGAAGATAAAATAGAAGTGTATTATGGTACAAATAATGATATATTTAGCGCGACTTTTCTTGGCGGAATTTGTAGATCTTCTCAAATATTGCCAACTGTAACTTCAGATGGATGGTATGATTATACTTTTAATCTACCACAAGGAATAACAGGGTCAGGATATATCACTTTTCTTGCTACTTCAGATATGGGTAATAATATGTTTATTGATAAAGTAAGCATTGAAGAAATGGGTGTGATAGACGCGTCATTAATCCTAAATACAGCGCCTTATTTTGTTTTGAATCAACCATTTACAACTGTTGCACAAGTAAGTAATTTTGAATCAGCTACCATTTTCTCATTTGATTTAAATTGGCAAGTTGACAATGGAATAGTAAATACTCAATCTTTTACAGGTTTAAGCCTAACTATGAATACTACTACTGGTTATAATCTTCAACCACAATGGATTCCTACACCTGGAATATATACTTTAAAAGTGTGGATTTCTAATGTAAATGGAGGAGGCTTAGATGAAAATTTGGCTAATGATCAGGTTGTTATAACAAGTTATGTTGTAAACGAGTTTTTTCAATCAACTATGGTTTATGAATTAGCAACCGGTAGTTGGTGTCAATATTGTCCTTTAGGTCATGTTGGAATTAAAAAT
>CAIRMK010000039.1 GCA_903879645.1 uncultured Bacteroidota bacterium | reverse complement strand
TCATTTATTACCAATATGATTCGGTTCTTTTTTTCTTGTAAAATATTTAACGCTTCATCATCATAACTTGGCGCAATAACCACTTCGCAAAATAAGGAACTAATCTCATGAGCAGTAGCTGCGTCAAGGTGTTCGTTTGCCATTAACACTCCTCCAAATGCAGAAGTTGGGTCGCAAGCCAAAGCAGCTACATATGCTTCTTTCATAGTTTTTCTAGTTGCTAATCCACATGCGTTATTGTGTTTCAAAATCGCAAAGGTTGGATTGTTCTCTTTGAATTCAGCAATCAAATTAACCGCTGCATCAACATCTAACAAGTTGTTGTATGACAATTCTTTTCCGTGTAATTTGGTAAAAATCGCATCAAAATCACCAAAGAAGAATCCTTTTTGATGAGGATTTTCGCCATAACGAAGTACTTGTCCGTTGGCAATGCTTTCTTTATAATAAGTATCTTCAGTATTGAAATAATTGAAAATTGCTGTATCATAATTCGATGAAACATGAAAGGCTCTAGTAGCCAAATATTTTCGTTGTTCAATTGTTGTTGCTCCGTTTAGTTCACTAATCATGCCTAAAAACAATTCGTATTCTTCCACAGAAGGAACAATTACGGTGTCTTTAAAATTCTTTGCAGCAGCACGAATTAACGAAATTCCACCAATGTCAATTTTTTCAATAACATCAGCTTCGCTTGCTCCTGAAGCAACTGTTTTTTCAAACGGATATAAGTCTACAATTACCAAGTCGATTTGAGGAATATCAAATTCCGCCATTTGTTCGACATCGGTTGGATGGTCTTGACGGTTTAAGATACCACCGAAAATTTTTGGATGTAATGTTTTGACGCGACCGCCTAAAATAGATGGATAAGCGGTGACGTCTTCTACAGGAACTACAGGGATGCCTAGATTTTTAATAAAATTTTCAGTCCCTCCAGTAGAATAAATGATAGCTTTTTGTTTGTGAAGTTGTCTCACAATAGGCTCTAAACCGGTTTTATCAAAGACCGAAATTAGAGCAGATTGAATGGTTTTTGTAGTGCTCATTATGTTGTGTTGTTAAGCCCGCAAAAGTAGTTTTTTTATGTTCAAATGTCAAAGGAATAGGGGATAGTTTTTTAGATACTATTTGAATACCTTAAATGCAATAAAAAGATTTGAAATACGTCTTCTTAAAATGGTAATACGTTGGAAAAATAAAAATTTATACTACTTATTCAACCACCAAATACTAACATTTAAAATAGTAGCAAAACTCACCCAAACCAAATAGGGAACCATCAACATTCCTGCTTTTTTATCTATCAACTTGAATTGATTATACGTTTCTAAAATCATAAGCCACAAAAGAATAATCTCGACTAATGCCAAAAAAGGATTGTGTAAATAGAAGAAAATAAACGACCACAAGGAATTTAATGCCAATTGTATGATAAAATATTTAAAGGCAGTTTTTACGATTTTCTCATGAGTTTCTAAGGCATCCCAAACTAATCCACCAGCAATTCCCATCATGATATATAGAATAGTCCACACAGGTGCAAACACCCAATTGGGTGGATTAAAAAAAGGTTTTATTAATATTGGATACCAACTGGTAATACTTTCTTTGGTCATCATTCCCGATAAATAACCCACAACCAAACACGTCATTAAGACCACCGCTATTCTTAAAAATTTTTGCATTCTGTTTATATTTATCACAAATATACTATTCCATTTAGTATTGCTTTCATAAAAAAGTATCTTTGTATAAATTTTCAATTTATGGTTTCTGAAAAGGATTTTATTTTCAATCAAAATGAAACTCCAGTTAGCGAAGGAAGTTTTCAATGGAGTGCACCAAGTAACATTGCTTTAGTAAAATATTGGGGGAAAAAAGAGCATCACCCGAGCTCAAAGAGCGAAATGGCGGAGCAGATTCCAGCCAATCCTTCCATTAGTTTTACATTAAACCATTGTAAAACAATTACCAAATTAGGATTTAAAAAGAAAGAAGACATTTCAAATTTCTCCTTTGATTTACTTTTTGAAGGAAAATCTAAAGAAGATTTCAAACCAAAAATTCAGAAGTTCTTTGAACGAATTGAGATCTATTGTTCCTATTTGAAAAACTATCATTTCACAATTGACACACAAAACACCTTTCCACATAGTTCCGGAATAGCTTCTTCTGCTTCAGGCATGGCTGCTTTAGCCATGAACATCATGAGTCTTGAAAAAGAATTGAATCCAGTAATGACAGACAATTTCTTTCATCAAAAGGCATCTTTTCTAGCACGATTAGGTTCGGGAAGCGCTTGCAGAAGTGTAAAAGGGAATATAGTAGTTTGGGGCAATCATAAAGAAATAATTGGAAGCTCTGATTTATTTGGCGCTGAATTTTCATCAGAAGTTCATGCTAATTTTAGGAAGTATCAAGACACTATATTATTGGTGGATAAAGGCGAAAAACAAGTGTCAAGTACTGTTGGACATGACTTAATGCACAACCATCCATTTGCCGAACAAAGATTTTCTCAAGCCCATCATAATTTATCTACTATAAAACGCGTTTTAGAGAATGGAAATTTACACGAATTCATCCAAATTGTAGAAAGTGAAGCTTTGACTTTGCATGCGATGATGATGACTTCGATGCCCTATTTTATTTTAATGAAACCGAATACATTAGAAATTATTAATAAAATTTGGAAGTTTAGAAATGAAACTAAAATTCCAGCTTGTTTCACTCTTGATGCTGGTGCAAACGTACATATTTTATACCCCGAAAACGTTAGAGTTGAAACTTTGCAATTTATTAAGGACGAATTAATTGGCTATTGTCAAAATGGTCAGTATATTTGTGATGAAATCGGTTTTGGTGCTCAAAAGTTATAATTTAACATTACCTCAAATCAGAATATGAAAGGACCCTTATTTTACTCAAAAATATTACTCTTCGGAGAATATGGAATCATCAAAGATTCTAAAGGCTTATCTATTCCCTATAATTTTTACAATGGAGCTCTAAAAGTGGAGAAAAACCCATCGGAAGAAGCTATAAAATCGAATGAAAGTTTAAGACGTTTTGTTGTTTATTTAGAGCAATTGCAGAGGGATCAATCTGAATTAGTAACCTTCAATTTAGATCTTTTGAATGCCGATGTGGAAAGAGGAATGTATTTTGATTCTAGTATCCCACAAGGATATGGAGTGGGTAGCAGTGGCGCATTAGTAGCTGCTATTTATGACAAATATGCTCACAATAAAATCACAGTTTTAGAAAACTTAACTAGAGAAAAACTACTTCAATTAAAAACTGTTTTCTCTCAAATGGAATCTTTTTTCCATGGAAAAAGTTCAGGACTTGACCCATTAAATAGTTATTTGAGCATTCCTATTCTTATCAATTCCAAAGATAATATTGAAGCCACTGGAATTCCATCGCAAAGCTCAGAAGGAAAAGGTGCTGTTTTCTTATTAGACTCAGGAATTATTGGAGAAACAGCTCCAATGGTAAATATCTTTATGGAAAACTTGAAAGACCAAGGTTTCCGTACGATGTTGAAAAACCAATTTGTAAAATACACTGATTTATGTGTAGAAAACTTTCTTGGAGGTGATAAAAAATCATTGTTTTCTAACACTAAAAAACTTTCCGCTGTTGTTTTAAACAACTTCAAACCAATGATTCCAGAACAATTTCACGGAATTTGGCAAAAGGGTATTGACACTAACGATTACTACTTAAAACTCTGTGGTTCTGGTGGTGGCGGTTACATATTAGGTTTTACTGAAGATTTAGAAAAAGCTAAAGCATCTTTAAAAGATTATAAGTTAGAAGTTGTTTACCAATTCTAATTTCACACAATCATGTTAAGCCGACAATCCAAACTTACTATAATGAAAATTATCAGTATGTTTTCAGTGGTTCGTGGCTACAACATTCCGATTATTGCATTAGCGCAATATTTATCAGCTATATTTATATTCTCACCTGAGAAAAGAGCGCTAACCGTATTACTCGATTTTAACCTTTTTATCATTGTTCTTGCTTCTAGTTTGACTATAGCTTCAGGTTATATCATCAACAACTTCTATGACAATAAAAAAGACTTAATCAATCGTCCAAACAAATCTAAAATAGATCGATTAGTAAGTCAACGCACCAAACTTCAAGTTTATTTTACAGTAAATTTTGTTGTGGCATTATTGGCAATGCTAGTTTCGTTTAAAGCAGTGTTATTCTTTTCGGTTTATATTTTTCTAATTTGGTTTTACTCGCACAAATTAAAAAAATATCCAATCATCGGGAATCTCAACGCTTCTTTATTGGCAGTACTTCCTTTCTTTGCTATACTTTTATATTACAAAAATTTATACCCACAGATTTTTGCACATGCTGCATTCTTGACTTTATTAATTTTGATTCGAGAAATAATTAAAGATTTAGAAAATATCAAAGGAGATATTGCAAATGATTACAGAACAATACCGGTTATACATGGAGAAGATTTTGCAAAAAAAGTAATAACCACTTTGACCATCCTTACAATAATTCCGGTATATTTATTAGTAGAAACTTATGATGTTGGCTATATGGACATCTATTTTTATATAAGCTTGATAATTTTGATTTTCTTCCTACTCTTATTATGGAAAGCGAATAATAAATTACAATACCTACAACTACACAACATACTTAAATTTCTGATTGTATCAGGTGTTTTTAGCATTGTTCTTATCAATCCCGAAGTGTTAATCCACGGAAGAACTTTGCTTAAAATTTAGGAGCGAATCAGTAGTAATTCTTGCAATCCCTGTTCCTGCTTTCCGCATTACACGGTAACTGCTCCAATCAGGGCTAGCCTGTAATCCATTTGAGTAAATCAGAATTCCAAAAAGACTATTCTTCTTTAAACCAACCAGAATACATCACATAATTATTAGAAATTCGTTCTATCTCTCCAGCAAAATCGGAAGCATTTATTTCTTTGACTTTTTTAGCCGGAACACCAGCATAGATAGTTCCCGATTCTACAACAGTATTCTGAGTAACCACCGAACCTGCTGCAACAATTGAATTACTTTCAATCACACAATTATCCATGACAATTGCTCCCATACCAATAAGAACATTGTCGTGAAGTGTACATCCATGAACGATTGCATTGTGACCAATAGAGACATTATTTCCAATATTGGTAGGATGTTTTTGATAGGTAGCGTGAATTATTGCTCCGTCTTGAATATTCACTTTATTTCCAATTTTAATATAATGCACATCGCCACGAACTACTGCATTAAACCAGACACTACATTGTGAACCAAATTCAACATCACCAACTATAGTAGCATTTTCAGCGATATAACAATCTTCTGGGATTTTTGGCGCTTTACCATTTACAGATTTTATAATCATAATTATCTTAAAAAAAGAATCCCGACATTGCTATCGGGATTGAATTATTAATTAACTGCCGGACAATTACAGTGGTATTTCTCTGGTTTACAAAATAAATTAACTCCTAAAGTAATTTGATGAAAACCCGCATTATCAAAATTTACATTACCCATCAAATGTGAATAAGTATAAGCAAACATATAATTTTGATAATTTATTCCTAATATAGGTGTAAAATATTGCAATTTTTGTGTCGCTATAGAATTCCCCTCATAATATTCTGCACCATCAAGACTTCTTCGATAAGATAATCCAGCCCATATTTTCCCAAAATCAAGAGTCTTATATGCTTTTAAATTCAAATCTACTATAGATTCTTTTGTTAGAAAAACATGTTGAAACATCATTGAAGGTTCAAACATAATTCTTTCGGAATCTCCAAAAGTGTAACCCATATTATAAACTAATCTTTTCAAATTTACAGGT
>CAIRMK010000038.1 GCA_903879645.1 uncultured Bacteroidota bacterium | reverse complement strand
TGCTTGACTTTTTTCATTTAAGGCCACGTGGAGAAACGGTAGACTTGCCATCTTGAGGGGGTGGTGCTCGTAAGGGCGTGTGGGTTCAAATCCCACCGTGGTCACTAACAAAACCTTCTTTTTCAAGAAGGTTTTGTTGTTTTAGCAACATTTACTTAAAACAATGTGGAAATTATTTATTCTAAAGAGTATAATAAATCAGTTTTAGAGTTTTGGTAAAACCCTCATACATTCTGATAATTTTATGCAGAATAATTAAATACTCAACAAACAAAAAAAGGTTGCCGAATATACCGACAACCTTTTCTATTAACTAAACTCAACCTTTTATTATTTCATTAAGCCTTTTAGGGCATCCAATTGTTTCATATCAATATTGGAACTTTTCAAGACCGACACTAAAGTCAGCGCATCGGCCGGATTCATATCTTTTCCTAAAATTCTAACTACTGCAAATCCATTATCACTTTTGGTGCCATACAAAACAAACTCATTAATTTTATTTTCGGTGCCCACAAAGCTAATTGACGCTCCATCTTTTCCAGAACCATACTTCATTAATGGCTGGTAGCTTACTGTATCTTTTAGAATTTCAGTCACTTTTTTTCGCTCAACATCAAATTGACCTTTGTTTTTGGGATCAATCTTATAGGCCAATATGTTCATTTTTTCTAAGGATGCTAGAGCTTTGTTTTGCTCAGGGGTTAATTTTGTTTTGTCCACATTCAAAATACTTGGAGATACATCTATCGCCAAAAAACCGGGTTTATCTTGATTATCTACAAAATACTTTTGAAGACTTGGCTTCGAATTGCAACTGAACAATAGCAAACTTAGTGTTATGGTTAAAAAACAGATCGCTTTCATATTATTTTTTGCTAGCTTTTTTCAATTCAGCACCACCAGGTAAATTCATTTTATCGGTTAATGCTGATAATTCATCCAAATCAAAATTACCTGTTAATGACATCAATACCGATTGTTCTTTTCCCGATCCTTCAATAAACATTAAAAGTTCTTTTACTTGTGAATCGGAAGCGCCCGATTTTACATAAATTTTTACGTTTTTACCTTTTTCATTGATTCGCATCAACTCTTCTAACCCTGATGATTTAATATATTTATCAGCGGTAACTTTCATTTCATCTGATTTCTTAATGCTAGAAGTTACAAAAACTTTCAAATTATCTAACTTCTTGATTAAGGCAAGATACTGTTGCGATTGCTTATCCTTAGTATCTACTTTACTCAACATAGCAAACATTTTTTTGTTTACAATAACGGTCGTAATATCGTCTTGATTGTCAAATTTATCAAAGACAGATTGTGCAAAAATAGTATTAGATACTAGTACTAATGCGATAATTAAAATTACTTTTCTCATGATTTCTATTCGTTTTTTGATTTTTTCCGCTACGCTCCAAACAGTTCGGTTTCGCCTCGGGTGATTATTTTTTAAAAATTTTATTCTTTGAGTTTTCATACTCGTTAATATAACTCACACTTTGAATTCCGGTATTCAAATGTTCTGAAACTAAGGCTAAAGCTTTTTGTGTTTGTGCTAATGCTAACTCGGGAGAATCTTCGGGAGTACAAGCTACAAAATGATTGGCTTTAGTCGAGTTTTCAAAATACATAAACATACCTGCACTTAGCATAACAACCACAGAGGCAGCAATTGACAACCACACTACGACGTTTCGTTTTTTAGCTTGTAGTGGAATCTCTTGCATAAACTGTTGTTCTTTTGCTTGGGAAAAATACCCAAAAATGGGTTGGTATTGTTTCAAATGCTGCGCAACATCTGAGGAAGAAAAATAAACTTTCAATTCATTTTCTTCAACAATACTTGTTTCTCCTTCAAAGTATTTATCAATTAATTTTTCTATATTATGCAATGCCATAATTATGTGTTTTGGTCATTATTTCTCTTATTGTTTTTCGGGCTCTTGACAAGGCCACTCTGATAGCGGTTTCATTCATTCCCAGTATTTTGGCGATATCTTCAAACTCATACTGCTCAATATCCCTCATTTGAACAATCAACTTTTGCTGTTCGGGCAAGTCATTAATTATTTTTTCTACCCAACTCAAACTGTCTTCGTCTTCTACCTTCTGTTGCAAGCTCGCTTGAGAATCGGTGTAATTATTGTGAACAATACTTAGATTTCCTGCGCGTTTCGATTTTAATTGATCCAAACAATAATTCTTGGTCATTGTCATAGCCATGGCTTCCACACTTTTCAATTCGTTCAACGACTCATTTTTAGTCCACAACTTCACCAAAACCTCCTGCGTGGCATCTTCTGCCTCTTCGGTGCTAACGAGTAGTCGTTTGGCCAATCTAAAGAGCTTGTCTTTAAATGGTAAAACTATCTTTATAAACTCGTTTTGTTGCATTGTTTTTTGGGTTATATAATGAAGACGAGACACTATTTAATTTGTTACAAGATACTTTATTTTTTTGAAAACAAAAAAAACGCTTTCAAAGGGAAAACCTCTGAAAGCGCTAAAATTAAACCAATATTAATTTTTATAAAATAAGATTCAATCCTAGTTTAAAATTTCTACCTCGCGTAGAATAGCCAATATTTTCTACAAAATCTTCATTGAAAATATTAGTTACAGTTCCAAAAACAGACAATCGGGCTTTGACCAATTCATATTTTACTAAAGCATTTACTAATTGATAAGAACCTAGCTTTGTGTATACCGTTGCATAGGTATTTCCATCAAAAAAAGCATCTTGTCGTCCATCAACATATTGATAATTAACATTAAAAAACAATCGTTTTGTAGCTGACATATCAATAGAACCATTTACTTTTTGTTTTGGGATTAATCGATTTAATGCTTCATCCACTTGGGTAAATGTATAATTGGCATTCAAATTAACTTTATGGGATAACACATAATTAAACCCAGTTTCTACTCCCTTTGCTTTGTTCAATCCTTCAATATTGGTATAATGATATGTGGCATCAAATCCAATGGAATTGTTTTGTTCGCGATAAAATCCAACAACATTAAAAGTTAGTTTTTTTCTCAAAATAGCTACTTCAAATCCTGATTCTATAGTGGTATTCTTTTCTGGAGTTAATGTTGCAGTTCCATATTCTGAGTACAATTGGTATAAGCTCGGTGTGATAAAAGCTGTACTTAGAGAAGCCAATACCTTTACCGGGATTTCTTTTCCAAAATTAAACGACGGATTGACATTATACACCAATTGATTTCCATATTGACTATGCACATTCAATCGGCCCCCCGCATTGATATTCAATCCAAATTCTGAAGTATAAACTCCCGTAAAATAAGGATCAATCATATTAAATTTAGTCGATTCTTCCGCAAGACTACTGTAAGGTGTTGCTGTTTTCATATCGTGAAATTGATAATTAGCACCTGCAACCAAATACAGTTTATCACTAAATTTATATTTATTAAAAGCATCCACATTCACACTTTTAGCCTGATACATAGAATAATCAATCCCAAAAGTGTAGGAATCAAACTCTTGATACTCACGTTGAATTTTACTAAAACTAGAATTCAAAATAAATTCTCCATTAGCATATTTATATTTGGGTGAAAAGCCAAACCGAAATTGTTCTGTTTTAGATTTGTTCAAATTAGTATCGTCATTCCCCGTGTTATCAAAAGGGAAGTCATAATCATTGTTGACTTTATCATAATTTGCAAAAAAATCTAAAGACAATCGTTTGGTAGCTTTACATCCAACCTTCGACATATAATTGATTCTTGAAAATCGGTCTGTATCATAATTCGAATTGGGCGTTGGCTCTGCTATTTGAGACATTCCATCAGTTTCTGTACTATTTAACGAAGCTAAATAATTGATTTTTTTAACCGTTCCATTCACTGAAAACCCTTGATTAAGATCTTGTCCGTTATACTTACGATTAGTCGCTGTATTATTGGAACCAATATTAATATAGGCATTGGCCTGAAGTGCTTTATTACCTGATTTTTTCAACGTAATATTAATCACCGCAGTAGCAGCACCCGTACCATAAAGAGTACTAGCAGCACCTTTCATGATCTCAATACTTTCCACTTGGTCAATGGGTAGCAATCGCAAATCAAACTCAAAACTAATTCCTGAAGCATCGGTAACTGGATTACCATCAATTAAAATTAAAACTTGTTGATTTTTTCCTCCTCGAATATAGTAGCCGAGGTTTTTCCCATTGGCAGATTGATTGCCGTTAATCTCTACTCCTGCCACCGAACTCAAAATTGTAGCTAGCGATTGTCCCGATTTCTTTTGGAGTTCTTCCACCGAAATTTTAGTGATTACTTTTCCTGATTTTTCTTTGCTTTGCGCAAATTTGGTATCCGAAATCACCACTTCTTGAAGTTGATTCACTTGGATTGAATCTTTTTTTTCTTGGGCATAACCACAAGATGTTACCAATGCAAGAATTGCACTGAAACGAATGAAATTTTTGTTCATTTTTTAGTTACTACTAATTTAATAATCGTGGGAGAAAAGCATAGAATTACCCATACCCAAACCTTTTGTCCCGAAAGTTTGATACTCAATGTAAATGGCAGGTCTCCTGGCTTGCGTCTTGTTGTTGGTCTTCCCATTCGCCGTGACGAAAAGTGACATTGTAGATAACAACAAGCTTTGTAGCATACAGTTGCGGGTACAGCTTAGGATTTTAACCTAATTCCCTTTTAATGCTCCTCTGAAAATTCAAAGTCACAACCGAAATACGAGTGCAAAAGTAGATTATTAAAATGCAATAGACAAACAAATTAATTCTAAAAAAAGATATTCGTATATTTACAATGAATTTAATTTTCTGATTATGAAAATGGTCAGAGTGGTACTTTTAAATTGGTTAAACAATAATTTATTTCTACTCTTTCTTTTTAGAAAATTTAAAAATCAACCAAACGAATCCTACTATAAAATGCAGTAAAATGATTCCATCAACGACATACATAAAAGTATTAGAATCGTCTCTCATAATATTACTTTTCGTCAAAATTACTATTTGTTCGGTTTTCATTTTGCATCAAATGTTACATAAAAGCCATTTTGTAGCAACAATATTCTACTTTTGCAAAAAAAATATCTAATGCCACGTTTTTTTCAAACCATTTTATTATTCCTTATAGCTATCATTTTGGTTCAATGCAAAAAAGACAGTATTTATAAAACAACCATAATACCAAAAAACGAGATAAAGTATGCCAAAGGATTTTCAATTACCAACCTCAATGGCTATTCGATAGTAAAAGTAGCTAATCCTTGGCCTAAAGCAGAGAAAACATACACTTACATTCTGAAAGAAAAAAATGGAACTATTCCCGATAGTTTAAAACAATTTACAACAATCAATGTTCCATTAAAGACCATTGTAGTGACTTCCACTACTCACATACCTTCCATAGAAATGCTTGGGGTTGAAAAAACTTTAGTGGGTTTTCCAAAATTGAATTACATTTCTTCTGAAAAAGTTAGGGCTTTAATTGACGCGAAAAAAGTAAAAGAATTAGGAGACAATCAATCGTTAAATACCGAAGTCATCATTGAATTGCAACCCGAGGTCATCATTGGCTATGGTTTAGATAACAACAATCCTACTTTAGATAATTTAGA
>CAIRMK010000037.1 GCA_903879645.1 uncultured Bacteroidota bacterium | reverse complement strand
TTATGTTTTTGCTCGTCTTTTTCTTGTAACAAATGATATCCCAAATAAGGTGTAACGGTTAAGGCAACGAATAAGGAAAGTAACATGGCTATAGAAGCGCCAATAGGCATCGGACTCATATAAGGCCCCATCATTCCCGATACAAATGCCATAGGAAGAATAGCTGCAATAACGGTAAACGTGGCTAAAATTGTTGGATTTCCAACTTCGTTAATGGCATAAATTGCAGCTTGTTTGAAAGGCAATCGCTTCATCTTGAAGTGTCGGTGCATATTTTCAGCAATGATTATACTATCGTCTACTACTATTCCTACCACAAATACTAAAGCGAAAAGAGTGATTCTATTTAAGGTATATCCTAATAAATAATAAGCAAATAAAGTCAAAGCAAACGTCAATGGAACAGAGAAAAATACAACTAATCCTCCACGCCACCCCATAGCTAGTATTACTAAAAACGTAACAGCAATAATGGCTATTCCTAAGTGCATCAACAACTCTCCTACTTTATCAGAAGCCGTTTCTCCATAATTACGAGTGACTTCAACGTGAACATCATTCGTGATGATGGTTTTCTTTAATTGCTCTATACGTTCCAGTATCTTTTCAGATATTTTCATGGCATCGGCGCCTTTGACTTTTCCGATGGAAATGGTTACAGCAGGATACTCTGAATTCGCTGTTTTAAATTTCTCATTTGCTTTTCCATATCCAAAAGACACATAACTACTTGGTGTAGAAGGTCCGTCAGCTACTTTTGCCACTTGTTTTAAGTACACAGGCAAATTTGCATTGACACCGACAACTAAATTCTCTACATCTTCTGACGATTTTAGAAATTGACCAGTGGTAACTAGATATTCTTTATCATTGTTAACAAAACTACCGGATTGCGAGCTACCATTATTGGCTTGAATCATTTGCATGATACCCAAGGCATCAACACCATTTTCAGCCATTTTATCTTTGTCTAAAACTACTTTTACTTGACGATTTCTACCACCAATCTCTTTCGTTATAGCAACATCTTTTACTTTTTCAACTTCTGAGGTTACTTCTTCTGCTATCTGACGAATTTCAAAGTCATTCAATGTAGAACTCCATAATGTTAATCCCAACATGGGAACATCATCAATGGAACGGGTTTTGACCATTGGTTTATATACCCCTTGTGGAAACATGTTTTCGTGTTTCGCAAGCTCATCATATAATTTTACATAGGAGCGTTCCACATCTTGTCCCACATAAAACTGAACAATCAACATGGCTTGGCCATTCATAGCCATGCTGTGAACATGCTCTACCCCTTTAATATTAGAAATTATTTTTTCTAAGGGTTTTACCACTCGGCTTTCCACTTCTGTTGGATTAGCGCCTGGATATCCCACCATAACGTCAGCCATAGGAACATTGATTTGTGGTTCTTCTTCTCTTGGAATTAAGAACGAACTGTATACACCAATTATCATCAAACCAACCATCAATAAAATGGTTAATTTAGAGTTGATGAAAAAATGGGCAATTTTACCTGATATACCTTCTTGCATAATTTTTTATTTAAAGTTTGAGGTTTAAAAGTTTAAAGTTGTTTTACAACCCAACCTGAAATCTGCAACTATTTACTGAATACTAATTTTAGCTCCGTTATACAATTTACCACCTGCGGAAACTATGTATTGTTCGTTTGCCGACAATCCTGACAAAACTTCTACTTGATTGCCTAAAGTTTTTCCTATACGCAACCATCTTAAAATAGCTATATTTTTATTTCCTATAGTGTAAATACCTGTAAGTTGTCCTTGTTGTACTAAAGCACTTTGTGGTACTACTACTTTGCCCATTTGTGATTTTTTTATTTGTGGTTTGTTGGCAGCTGGAAATTGAACATTCACAAACATTCCTGATAGTACTTTTCTTCCTGTGTTATTCAAATTGACTTTTACTAAATATTGTCCGCCAGTGTTTTTAGCCGAACCACTGACTTCCACTACTTTTCCTGCTAGCTGTTGATTGGTTGATTTCACTAACACTTTTACATTCATTCCGTTTTGAATAGACGTGATGTCACTTTCAGACACCATGGCCGTTACTTGCAAATGACTCGCACCTTCAATACTAACTAAGGGCATTCCAGGGTTGGCCATATCGCCTTCTTTTACAAAAGTGTTGGTTACTTCACCCGAAAATGGTGCGGTAATATTTGAATACGAAAACTGCGCCATCACTTCGTTACGCATTTGTTTAGCGCCTTCCAAACCGGCTTTAGCCATTTCGTAACGTGAAGTCATATCGTCTAATTCTTTTTGAGAAGCACTTTGTTGTGCAAACAAAGCAACAAAACGATCATAATCTTTCTTAGCATTGGTATATCCTGCCGTAGCTTGCAAAATAGACGCTTCTACTTGCGCTTTTTTAGCTTGCAAATCAGCGCTGTTGACACTGACTAATAATTGTCCTGCACTTACTTTTTGTCCTACTTTTACGTGAACTTTAGTCACATATCCCATCATTCGAGTGGAAACATTCGCACTGTTTTCTGCTTCTATTTTTCCGCTCGCTGTTATAGTAGAATTATTAGTATCACCTATGATACCACTTACTTTTACGGCAATTGCTGGTTCATTATTTAGTACTTCTTTCTTGTTTTTCCCACAGGAAATGAATAATACTGCTGAAAGCGTTAGGATTGCTATTGTTTTTTTCATGATTTATTTATTTTTTGGAACACAGATGAAAGAAATTATAATAATTTTAAAAATTTCTTTTATTTCTTAAATATGTATTCCCTTTTTGATGTTTTAAAATGTGTTTTAAAATGATTACTTAGTTAAAAACTGTAAATACTGTTTAGTAAAATTATATTCAAAAACTGATTGTAAATGCTCTAGTTCTTTTTGAATCATTTGTGTTTCAGATTGTAATAAGTCTGTAGTTTTTTCCAATCCTTGTGTGAAACGGTTTTGACGAATTCGATATGCTTCTTGTGATTGCTCGAGGGCTAATTTGGATAAACTAACTTTGTTTTCAGCGTCTTTTAATTGTCGATTGGTTTTATTCAACTCCAATTGACTTTGTTTTTTGTATTGGTCGGTTTCGGCTTCAGCTTTCTGAAAATCGGCTTTTGATTTGTTATATTTCCCTATGGATTTATATCCATCAAAAACATTCCAAGATAATTGAGCTCCTACTAAATAGCATTTAGCTGAAGTACCCATGAAGTTCTTATCATACATTTCATAACTTCCAAATGCATTTAATCGTGGTAAGAAATTCATTTTGCTTGAAAGCATCATCTTCTGATAGGCATTAGTCGATTTAGTCATCGCCTGAATGTCTTTTCTGTTCTCTGATACTGTTGTGTTTATAGCTTCTACTGCAATAGTACTTTCCAAAGCTTCTGCAGGTTTATAGGTTTTACCTTTGGTATCTTCATTTAATAGAAAAGCTAAATAATCGGATGCGTTTTGGACATTACTTTTAGCATATTGCACTTGATTAGTGATTTCATTTACGCGAACCTGAACGTTTAACAAATCGGTTTTTTGCAACAAACCTTGTTTGAAGTAGTTTTCTACCAACTTTAAATTAGCCTTTCCTGTAACATCTGCTTTTTCTAAAACGGTTACTGCACGATATGCCAATTGCAATTGCATATAGGCTTTGGAAACTTCCAATTCTAAATACTCTTTCGTACGTTCTGTTTGCAATTGATAAGCATACATCTTAGCTCTTGCCGCTTGTCTACCATAAATGCCGTCAACATTGATTAAGGGTTGTTGGATTTCTACTTTAGTAGCAAAGTTTTGAGTTCGCACAGGGTTGTTCAACAAATCGGGGTTGAAATCCATAGGTGTTAAAATGGCCTGATTTAATTTAGAACCAAAAGCCATCAACGGATTGGTAGTTACCATTCCAGTATGTGACACATTGATGTTGGGCAAAAAAAGGGAATTCGACTGTTCATAATCAGCTTGAGCTGATGTATAGGTTTTCTCGGCAATTTTAAGTTGTAGATTTTTATCCGCTACTTTTTGGAGTAAATCGTTTTTAGAAATAGACAAGGTGTCTTGACTAAAACCAAAAACGGAACTTAAAACGCTTCCTGTAAAAATAAGATACTTTATTTTCTTCATAATTTTTATCTGAATTATGAAGCAAAAATAGAAGGGTAAAAATGCGCACACAGTCACAAATGTTACAAACCCTCCATAAATTAAAAAACACGCTGTGAAGCGTGTTTTTTAAAGTATTGAAATCGAAAGTACTACTTATTCAAATAAGAATAAATACCGTCCTTCAAATGCAATAATTTAGCTTTCAATTCGTGAGCGAATTCATCGATAACCACTTCTTCGCCAGTGTTGATTCGGTGCACTTGATCTTCTATTTTGTGGTATTCATCAAATAATGCACTAAAATGGGTGTCATCAATTTTAAGTTGATGTATTTTTTCCTGATATTGAGGAAACTCGTGGAGTAAATCGTGTCTTTCCATGATAAAATAAGTATTTGGTTAATTAATATATTAATGACAGCTGGCATTTGCCTTGACAAGCAAACTCATCGTACTCGGGGATAAATATGGGATATTCAACCCTAACCCTCGAATAATAAAAAGTACACCTATACAAACAGTGACAACTGGTAGTATTCTTTGCAATTGGCTTCGCAACGGAAGCGATATAAAATGGGATACATAAACAACAGCACTCATCAAAGGAATGGTTCCCAATCCGTAGAGTAACATATACGTCACACTCAATGCTACGTTTTGCATCGCAATGGCACCAAACAAGGCGGCATACACTAAACCACAAGGTAAAAAACCATTGAGTAACCCTATCGTAAATAAGGCATCCGGAGATTTACGTTTAAACTGCTGCCCCAAACTGCTTTTTACTTTACTAATAGCACGGTATACAGGTTTCGAAAAATTGTATTTTATAAATACCCTCTCAGGAACCAGTGCAATGGTAATTATCAGAATTCCTACAACAATAGAAAGCTGCTGCTGAATACCCGCCATAAAAAAACCTCTTCCCAATAGGCCAAAGACCAATCCTAGTGAAGCATAAGCGGACAAGCGACCCAAATGATAAATCAAAATCTGCAGTGCTTTTTTAGCGGGATTATGCTGATCTACAGGTAACATCATGGCAATAGGGCCACACATACCAATGCAGTGTAAACTACTAATCAACCCAAATAGTAAAGCAGAATAAAGCATGACTCAGTTGCAATTTATTGTTTAAAATAAACTTCTTCTTTGTTTAAGTATTTTTTTTCTTTGTAAGTCCAATCGATGTTAATGTCCCAACGACCGCCAACCAGGTTACTTTTAGGTATGAGCAAATGTGGACTAGATAATGAAATAGGAATCTCAAAATCTAATTTCTGGTTGGACGGTCGGTATAAGGACACTTTTCCTTGTATGCTTTTATAATCAAAATCAGCTGGGAAATCAATACTGATTCCCTCGGTAACCACTTTCACAACAACTTTATCATTCTTCAAATCGTAAGCATTTTGCTCCTTATCCAAATCTTGTTGTGCCAGCAATTCTTTTTTATAATATTCGTTTAAGACAAGTTCATTATCGAATTTATGATCCGTAACGATACGAAATACAAAGAATAAAATAAAACTCAAAAAAAGTGCAAACGCAATCACTATTCCTGTTCCCCAATTAATTTTCATAGTATTTTTTTTTAATTAAAACTTCTAGGTCCGATGAAGTTTGTGGTTTCTGTATCAATCAAATCTTTATTATTATAAACTTCAATAACTAAATTTGTTTTATCTCCTTCCAAAAGTGCTTCGTTTATTTCAATGAATAAAGTTCCTTCTGTTAATTCTTGTTTTTTTACTTTAAAGGATTTTTTGCCTACCAATTTGATTGTTCCCTTTGGAGAAACTAATTTAAAATAAACATCATTAAAATCTCTTTCTGTTTTATTGACCACCTTAAAGGTAAAAATATCACTAATATTTTTCCCATTATGTTGAAACAATTGCCCCGGTAAGTGCAATATCGTAGCTTCAACATCATTTCTCAAAAACAACATGCCAATGAAAACCCCTGTAAGTATCAACAGTACAGAAGCATACCCTTTCATTCTAGTAGTGAAAACGAATTTTTCTTTTTTGACAATCTCATCTTCACTGGCGTAACGGATCAAACCTTTTGGCAGTCCGACTCCCTCCATGATGGTATCACATTCGTCGATGCAAGCGGTGCAATTAATACACTCCAATTGCGTTCCATTACGGATGTCAATTCCTGTAGGGCAAACATGAACACAAAGCTTACAATCGATACAATCACCTTTACCACTACTCGCTCTATCTTCTTGTTTATTGAACTTCGCTCTTCCTAATTCCTTTTCTCCACGTACATGATCATAAGCGACAATAATCGATTTGTTATCCAATAAAGCGCCCTGTAATCGTCCATACGGACAGGCGATGATACATACTTGTTCTCGAAACGAAATATA
>CAIRMK010000036.1 GCA_903879645.1 uncultured Bacteroidota bacterium | reverse complement strand
TATACTAATCAATAAAAAAATAAAACTATGCACACAATTTTAACATTATTATTATCGGCATCTGTATCACTGGTAGTAGGTTTCATTTGGTACAATCCAAAAGTCTTTGGAACAATCTGGATGAAAGAATCTGGAGTGTCAGAAGAAAAAATCAAAGGAGGCAATATGCTTCTTACAATGATTATGGCATTTATTTATGCCTTCTTTATTTCTTTTGTATTACAGTTTTTAGTAATCCATCAAATGGGTGCAAACTCTGCAACTATGGGTATAAAAGGGGTTGACCCATCAGTTTTGAAGAACTATATGGATGCGTATGGAAACACCTATAGAACTTTCAAACATGGTGCATTGCACGGCTTTATCACTGGGTTATTTTTATGCTTACCCGTTATAGGTGTTGGTGCCCTTTTTGAAAGAAGAAGTTGGAAATACACTTTAATTGCAGGTGGTTATTGGATTATTACGTGTATGTTAATGGGAGGAATTATCTGCCAAATGATGTAATTTAACATTTATTTATAAAGTAATCGCTCTACTTTTGTGGAGCGATTTTTTTTGATTTGAAAACAAACTACACTTATTCAATATACAATACTACCACAAATCTTCCCAAACATTGGGATAATTTGGCGGTGTCTAATGTTTTTCTATCTAAAAATTATTTAAAAGTTCTAGAAAAATCGGCTCCAACCAATATGACTTGTCATTTTATTGGTTTTTTTGAAGACAAAGACTTAGTAGGAATTGCCATTTCGCAATTTTTGGATGCTAATAAACTAGAGTCCTTTGGAGAGAGAGATAAATGTATAAAATCCTCTGTAAGAAATTTTGCTTTCAAAAACTTTTGCTCCCATGTTTTATTTATGGGAAACAACATGCTCACTGGTCAAAATGCCTTTTCTTTTTCTGATAAAATAGACAAAAAAAGAGCCTTTGAATTGCTAAAAGAATCATCGGAAGAACTAAAAATACTATTCAAAAACAAAGGTTCTAAAGTACACATCACTACTTTTAAAGATTTTGAAGCGAGTGAAATTGCAGGATTAGAAAATTCTGGTTTCACCGAATTATACAAGTTTTCTATTCAACCTAATATGGTTTTTCATATTCCAAAAAATTGGAAAACTGAACAAGACTATATTGATGCTTTATCTAAAAAATACCGTGATCAATACAAACGAGCTAGAAAAAAATCGTTGGGAATTGAAAAACGAAAAATGGATTTGGATGAAATAAAAAATCATGAAGAAACCATTCATGAATTGTATTTTCATGTCGCACAAAACGCTCCTTTTAACACTTTCTTTTTAGCCAAAAATCATTTCAGCGTTTTCAAGGAAATCTTAAAAGACAAATTCCTTTTTTATGGCTATTTTATAGATGAAAAACTAGTGGGTTTTAATACGTTGATAAAAAATGGATCCATTATGGACACTTACTTTTTGGGCTACGACGAAACCATACAGCGCGAAAAAATGTTGTATTTAAACATGCTTTATGATATGATTGCCTATTCCATAAATAAAGGATTTGAAGAAATAGTTTTTGCCAGAACAGCATTAGAAATTAAAAGTTCGGTAGGAGCAAAACCGATAGAAATGTTTGGGTTTATTAAACATGAAACCAAACTAATCAACAAATGCATGGAAACATTCTTCAACTATTTAGAACCAAAAGTAACATGGCAAGAACGCAATCCATTCAAAACTCTAGAGTAATCATCCTCTTTTTGCCTTTCCTACACTTCTAGGAAAGCAGCCTCTTTCAGGATTACTATTTTCATAAATAATAGAAATCGGTTCACATAAATCGCGTATTTTGCACGGACAACCTACAACTGATAACTGACAACTATTTCATATTGTCAATTTCCTCCTGCACTATTCCCCAATCATCTAATAATTTGTCCAATTCTTGTTTTTTCTTGTTGTAGGCCATAAAAAAAGAAGCATCTTCTATATGTTTATCATAATTCGAAGCTAGCACCTTATCGTCGTGCTGAATGTCAATTTCGAGTTGCTTGATTTGACTTTCTATTTTGCTTAGACGGTTTTGAAGCGATTTACTTTTCTTTTGATCTTCATAAGAAACTTTATTAGTTTCTTTAGGAGCTTCTTTCTTCTCAATATCTTTCTTCTCCACTTCACGCATGTTTTCCAAGTTGCGTTGCTCTAAGAAGTAATTGATATCCCCTAAATATTCCTTTATTTTCTGATCTTTAAATTCATACACAATATTGGACATGCCTTGAAGAAAATCCCTGTCGTGAGAAACTAGAAGTAAGGTGCCTTCATACTTTTGAAGGGCAGCTTTGAGGACATTCTTGGATTTAATATCCAAGTGGTTGGTAGGCTCATCCATCACCAAAACATTGATAGGTTGCAGTAATAATTTGCAAAGAGCCAATCGATTTCTTTCACCCCCTGAAAGTACTTTGACTTTTTTCTCCACATCATCTCCTCTAAAAAGAAAGGAGCCTAGCATATCGCGAACTTTACTCCTGTTGGTATCGGTGGCCGCATTTTCCATTGTTTCTAGCAAGGTGATTTCACCATCTAAATATTCCGCTTGGTTTTGTGCAAAATAACCAACTTGAACATTGTGCCCTAATTTTATAGTGCCTCCGTATTCGAATTCATTGACAATAGCTTTGATAAAGGTGGATTTCCCTTGACCATTTTGACCTACAAAGGCAATTTTACTACCCCGCTCCACCAAAAGTGATATATCTTTTAAGATCACTTTATCGCCATAAGCCTTGGTTACATCTTCGGCCTCAATTACAACTTTCCCTGGTACTTTTGAAACCGGAAAGGAGATATTCATTACAGAATTATCATCTTCATCCACTTCAATACGCTCCACTTTATCCAACTTTTTAATTAAGGATTGTGCCATGGAAGCTTTGGAGGCTTTGGCACGGAATTTCTCAATAAGCTTCTCTGTTTCTTCAATTTTCTTAGCCTGATTTTTTTGAGTAGCCAATTGCTTTTCACGAATTTCATGACGCAATTCTAAATACTCAGAATAGGGTTTATTGAAATCGTAGGCTTTTCCTAGTGAAATTTCAATAGTTCTGTTGGTCACATTATCTAAAAACATTTTATCGTGTGAAACAATTACTACTACCCCAGGGAAATTTCTTAAAAATCCTTCTAACCATATTATACTTTCAATATCCAAGTGATTCGTGGGCTCATCCAGCAGTAAAATATCATTGGACTGTAATAATAATTTGGCCAATTCGATACGCATTCGCCATCCTCCAGAAAAAGTTTCGGTTTGATCGTTAAACACTTCTCTTTTGAAACCCAGTCCTAGCAGAATTTTTTCGGTATCTCCTACATAATTATAGCCACCATGAAGTTCAAATCGATGGGTGTATTCCGATAAATCTTCGATGATTTGAGTATATTCTTCACTTTCATAATCGGTTCTGGTAATTAACTGATGATTGATTTCCTCCAGTTTTTTCTCAATTTCTTTGATTTCGGTAAAGGCTTGATAAGCTTCTTCCAAAACGGTTCGCCCCTGTTCAAAATCGATATCTTGTCGAAGAAAGCCCATTCGCACTTCTTTTTCGGTAGCAATTTGACCTGAATCGGGTTTAAAATCACCGGCCAGGATTTTAAGCATAGTTGATTTACCCGCTCCATTTTTCCCAACAAGCCCTACTCTATCGCCAGAACCAAGACGAAATGTTACCTCTTCAAAAAGATACGAACCACCAAAAGAAACCGATAAATTGTGAATGTTAAGCATAATTATTGTGACAATTGTTACATTAAAAACTTCCTTAAATAGTACCTTTGCAAACCTAAGGTCATAAGACCAAATGGAACAAAGCTAAATTTTTTGCAAATGTTAAAAAAAGGAACCATAATAAATAGTATTTTAACAGGAAGTTGTCCTAAATGTCAAGAAGAAAGCATGTATGTGGAAAAAAACCCTTACAAATTGAATACTATTTATAAAATGCATGACACTTGCAGCCATTGTCATACCCAATATAAAATTGAACCTTCCTTTTTCTATGGAGCTATGTATGTTAGTTATGGCGTTACAGTTGCTATTGGAGTAGCCGTTTTTGTGATTTTAAATTTAATTATACAATTAAACGTAACCGCTACTTTTATTGGAATTATAGTTACAATACTAGCCCTAATGCCTGTTACAGCAAGAGTATCAAGAAATATTTACATCAATTTATTTATTCATTTTGATAAAAACTGGAAACAAAATTCTTAATACTTTTGATATCAATATGCTGATCTAATGGCGTTTGATTTTCAATATGATTAAACAACTCTTTTGCCATTTCGGGAGCAAGCATCACTCCCCTAGTTCCCAATCCGTTCAAAACATGAAGGTTTTTGTGTATGGGATGGGTACCAACAAGAGGTCTCCTGTCTTTGACTGTAGGTCTTACTCCCGCATAATGCTCCATAATTTCAAAATCACATTTAATTAGTTCTTTTAAATTGTCGGTGAGTTCTTTCTTGGCAGCTTCCGTGGGAAGGTTAGTTTTATCCTCCCAGTTATACGTAGCTCCCACTTTATAATAATCATTTCCGGTTGGCATCACAAAAACAGACGATTTCACAATCACATCCAAATTCAAATTAGGCGCTTTAATAAGCAACAATTCCCCTTTAGTTCCATCGAGTGGTAATTTACTAAAAAAAGGGTTTAAAAGCATCCCAAAGCCTTCTGCGAAGACTATATGCTTTGCTTTGATGTCTTTATATTGCACTGAATCAGAATGCAGCAGTAATTGGGAGTAATCGAAGGTTTCTTCTTTATATTTATTCTCCTGAATCAAAAATGATTGGTAGGCTGTAAGCAAAAGTGGTGTGTCGACATATCCTGAAAATAAAACTTCCCCAAAATTAAAAGGAGAAGGAATGGCATCCCATTTTTTAGTAATTAATTCGGTTGATAAAAAAGTAGACAGATTCGGTTTATCCGAAGCAGTAAACCAATTATTTTGCTCTTCTGCAGAATAAAATTTTCGTAAAAGAGGTAGTTTGTAATTTAATTTGACACCCAGCTTTTTTTCAAGAGTAGCATAGAAAGGATAGACTAAATCCAGTTGTTCTTTCGCATGCCATACTTCACTAAAACGTTTCAAGATAACAGGATTGTACAGTCCTCCTGCAATTTTTGAAGAATTTTGAGATTGATTGTTAAAGACAAAAAAACTTTTTTGGTTTTGAATTGCCATTTCAGAAAAAGCGATTCCAGCAAGACCAGAACCCACAATGATATAATCTAACATTATAAAAGTATTAAATAAAAAAAACTCCTACCAAAGGTAAGAGTTTTTATATTGTTTGAAAACTTAAATTAATAGTTCCACATGTCTTGTTCGAAGTTACGAATCTTTTCTTTAATTCGTTCCGATTCTAACAACTGCATCTGAGCATTATCTTTCATGTACTTCTCAATAGTTCTATCGCCGTAGACATTTTCTTCTTTATAGATAACGCCACTAAAACGCCTTGAGTTGAGGAGATGATCAAAAGTAATCGGCATCGCTGAATTCTTGTCATTAAACGCTTTGGCTTCATGCAGAATATTACGAATAGACGGGAAATAAACCCAAAACAATTCAATAGCATCCGAATTTCCTTTTGCTTTATCTCTCGCTTCTGTAGCCATAGGACATATTGCCAATAATCTGTATTTCAATTCACTTTGACGTTTATCAAAATACCAATAGCCTTTAATTTTATATCCAGTTACATCAGCAGCAGATAATTCAGTCTCATTAATATATTGCTTATCTAAAACTTTTCTTCCCGCTTTGTAGGCTTCCACATCAGTATTAAATTCATCAATACCAGCAGGAATAGTATCTTTATATTTAAAAACAGACTCCATATCTTTTAAGGTTTTTTTGGTATTGAAATAATCATCACCATATACTTCAGTGATTTTTCCGCTTTTAATACCATCTAAAAGCACTTGAAACAATGAACGTCTTTCTTTACCTACAAAAGCAGTATCTACTGGGTAATACATAGGGAAATTAATTCTCTCATCAAGATCGATTAATTCCCAAGTAGTTTTCCCCATCAACACATCTCTATCGTGCACATAACCATAAGGAAGTGGTTTGTCATTATCAGATTCTAATTGTGCCGCTGTCTTCTTTCCAATTTCTGCTGGAGTTTTTGCATTCAACAAATTAGACTGTGCTTGAGAAGCAAAACTTCCCACAACACCTAAAACAACTAATAAAAAGTTTTTCAATTTCATAATTTAGTATTTTATTTAAGATAGAGATATACTATAACGTCTAACTTAAATTTTTATTGTATTTCGAAAATAGCTGGTGAAGCAGTTTTCGTTTGAATACCAGCACCATCTCCGATGATTTTGGTTTTCACGTCAGATATAGTAATTTGATCTCCTTTAGTAGCTCTTCCTAAAGCTGCAGCACATTTTGCATCTATTTTATCACCATTAACCACAATCGATGCTTGGCCAGGTACTTTTAATACAAATTGAGTTACTTGGAATTTCAAATCATATAAGAAATCAGGCAATACAGCTGTAATTGTTGATGATTGTAAACGTGATTTCGCTCCTTTTTGACTTCCAGGAGTTCCTCCAATAGCCGCTTGTGGCGCAGGAATCCCTTTAATTCTAAATACTTTTTTATCAGCCACAGTTTTACCATCAGACATTTTTCCTGTAACATTCACTGTAACACTTTCTCCAGAAGAAGGATTCAAGTTATAAGCTCCTGGTTTTCCAGCTTTAGTAAGTCCCGGTGCAGAAGCAGTTACATTATTATCACCAATACCCGCAAATGAAATAGTCATTGGATTCGGTAAACCTCTATACACCACATTCATTTTGTCAGCAGAAATATTAGCGGAATTTGGACGAGGAATAACAACATATTTACCTTCAAATTTTAAAGGCACTGATTTTCCATCTTCCATAAAGGTAAACTGTCCATTAATATTTTGCTCTCCAATAGATCCAGCAGTCATAGAAATGACAGCCTGTCCATTTTCAATTTTTCCAGGACCTTGAAATGAAGTTGGTTTAGTATTTTCATCATATCTTCCTAAAACCACTTTACCTTTTACAGGTTCTCCTTGAAAATAAGCACTTTTTTCTAAAACAACCAAAGCGGTATAATTTTTCATGGAAGCAGCACTTACTGCAGCTCCACCTAATAAAGCATTGTAAGTATCAAATTCCGCTTTTTTAACATCATTTTGCCAAGCCGTTAATTTGGCTAAAGAAGCAATTGCAGGGAAATGTGCAAAATGATATTCTAAGAATTTTTTAGTAATACCTTCATGATCTTTTACGTCTGCTGTATTAAATCTAACTTCTAAATCTTTAATTAAAGGCGTTAATTTAGATGCTAAAGAAGGCTCGCTAGACGCCGCCGCTTTCATATCAGCAACATATTTATTTATAGCTGCCACAATAGCTGTTCCTTTTGCTGAATAACCATCGCCTGCAAACCAAGTATCATCAATACGAGGTCCTTTATCCATTGCCTCATAAGGCAATTTTCCTGATTCTTTATCCACTTCTACTCCAAATTTGGCATCCGCTTTTAAAGTTTCAACATAGTCGTAAAATCCTTTAGAAACTACTGAAATTTTATCGGCAGCTTTTTTTGCAGGACCATATAAACCAGCATTTTCAGTACCTTTTTGATCGATAGCGTCTAGAAGTTTTTTGTTATTTGCTATAGAAGCAGTATTAGAACTATCAAATTTTTCATTCATTAATCCAAATGCCGATAATACTTCTTTTGACATATTCAATGCCAACATTGCGATGAAAACCAAGTACATCAGGTTAATCATCTTCTGTCTAGGGGTTAATTTTCCTCCTGCCATTTTCTAATTAGTTTTAATTGTTAATTTATAAAAATATAGTTTAAAACTAATTATCCTTTGTTATTCATTGCAGAAAGCATTCCACCATATACATTGTTCAATGTAGATAAGTTAGAAGTTAAAGACTGCATTTGGTCTTTTAATTTTAAGTTGTTTTCAGCAACTTCATTGTTTATTTGTGCATTTCTTTCAGCGCTTTGTAATTGAGCTTGGTATAGACCATTTAAAGCTTCC
The DNA here is from genome assembly GCA_903879645.1 of uncultured Bacteroidota bacterium. Classification (GTDB taxonomy): domain Bacteria; phylum Bacteroidota; class Bacteroidia; order Flavobacteriales; family Flavobacteriaceae; genus Flavobacterium. Next base: position 2,244 of record CAIRMK010000036.1, on the reverse strand, counting down.
ATTTGACTAGCAGCTTTACCCATTTCTTCAGCATATTTCTTTTGTCCTGCCATAGCATCAACTGTTGGAGAAATAGATTTTGCAGCACCTTCAAAGTTTTTAATACTATTTCCTAAACTTGACATCAATTCACCATCAATTTTAGCTTCTTTCAACATTGCATCTAATTTTTGAGAAAGCAATCCTTGAGCATCTTTAGGATCTTCTTTTTTAGGCTTATCTTTAGCTTGACCACCTGCTAATTCAGGATATACTAATGACCAATCCAATTCATGATCTACAGGTTCAAATGCCGAAAGCGCAAAGATAAAAGCTTCTGTAATAAGACCCACTTTCAATAAGATACTTGCACCTGGTAAGTGTTCGATTTTAAAAAGTGCTCCTACAATTACAACGGCTGCTCCCATACCGTAAGTGAAGTTCATTGTTTTTTTGCTTAAAATTGCCATAATAATAAATAATTTTTAGTTAGTTAAGTTTTAATATAATTAAGTTAGTTAAATACGATATTAGATTTTTCCAGGTTTTTTTCCTGTAGTTTGAGTTCCCATATAATCTTGAACTGTTCTAAAGCCAATATAACTTCTTGCAGTATCTTGATATTCAAAATCTCTAGTTCCCACTTGTAAGAAGTAAGAAACATCTTTCCATGAACCACCTCTAACTACTTTACGTTTATTAGAAGTATCAGGCACATTTGGATTCATAGTAGAAACATATTCGTAAGCAGACGCATCATAAGAAGAATCCGTCCATTCCGCTACGTTTCCAGACATATTATAAAGGTTATAACCATTAGGTTGGTACGATTTTGCCTCAACAGTATATAAAGCTTGATCGGCCGCATAATCTCCTCTACTTGGTTTGAAGTTAGCCATAAAACAGCCTCTATCATTTTTAGTATAAGGACCTCCCCATGGATAATTACCCGATTGTAGACCTCCACGAGCTGCATATTCCCATTCAGCTTCTGTTGGTAAACGGAAAGAATTAATCAAATCTCTTCCTTTTTTCTTTTTAACATAAATATTTTTATTCAAAGTTCTCCAAGCACAAAAAGCTTTTGCTTGTTTCCAGTTAACTCCAACTACAGGATAATCCCCATACGCTTGGTGCCAAAAATAATCGTTGTGCATTGGCTCATTATAAGAATATGCGAAATCTTTGATCCAAACTGTAGTATCAGGATAAACTTTAGTGTTTTCCGTTTTGATAAACTTACTTCTTTTACCTACTTTAGCTTTAGCAGCAGCTTGAATATCCATCCAAGAATAGTGGAATTTTAATTTATCTACGTCAATCGTTCGTAAACCATTGAAAGACTCAGCTACCGGAAGATACATCGTATCCATCACTTCTGTATAGTATTCATCTGGATACTTATTAGTATCCGTAATTAATTTAACTTTTCTATTCAATCTTCTACCCGCATAAGGATCATCAGCCGTACCTACACTATAATAATTCTCATACATATATTTTTGATATGGAGTCATTTTAGCAGGATCTTGATCATTAAAAGCAAAATCACCTATGCTTCCTCCACCTTTTCCACCTTTACCAGCACCCGGCTTAACACCAGTTTCATCTGCAAGTATAGCCAATCGAACTCTAATAAATAAAGGCGTGAGCATAATCGCCGTATTCAAGCTGCTCTTCTTCATGATCCCGTGGCTCTTGAGCTTCACATTCCCCATGGCATCGCTCACATCCGTGATACTTACCTTCGGGCGTTTCTCAAGCGACGGAGAGCTTACGGCTATGAGGGCCAGCGGCGTGAGCCTCTATCGCATAGCTTTTCCTGTGCTGATGTTGGGCGCCATAATAAGTTCAGCCACTTTTATTTTGAACGATCAGATATCCTCTAACGCCTCTTATGCCTCGCGGCGCGTCGTAAAAGAGATAGGAATACGAAACCCTGCCGCATATTTAGAAGCCGGAACATTCATAAGGGGTTTTGAGAATTACGTTATATTCATCTATGAAGTGAAAGGCAATAAATTCAGAAATATCAGAATATATCAGCCGCAGAAGGGCAAGCCCACCAGGACCATAATCGCGGAATCGGGTGAGATAAATACTTTTCCGGAAAAAAATCTTCTTGAACTGAAATTATTTAACGGGACGAGCGAAGAGCCCGCGCCGACGGATCCGGATAATTTTTATAAACTGAATTTCAAAACTTATTATATGACGATCGATCTATCCAGGGTAATGAAGCAGGAGAAGATGGACAAGAAGGCC
>CAIRMK010000035.1 GCA_903879645.1 uncultured Bacteroidota bacterium | reverse complement strand
GTGAAAATATTGAGGGTTTAATGTATGACTTATCTCAAAAATTTACTTTGTCACAGACTGATTTTAAATCTTTGAATGATGAGTTAAAATTAGAAATAAATTTAGGAAATGCAACTCCAAACGAATTGCTTACTACATTAATCCAACGTGGACAAGTAACCCACTTTATGGAGAAAATTCCAAGTGTAAATGATATTTTTATTAAAACTGTAAGCGAATAATGAATAAATTAATTCTAATTATTAAAAGAGAATTTATTGCTAAAGTTCGCAATAAATCATTCATAGTAATGACTTTTTTAAGTCCATTATTATTTGTTGGAATTGGTGTTTTTGTTGGGTATTTGAGTCAAATGAAAGCAGATTTGAAAACAATAGCAATACATGATGAAACAGGAAGATTTGTAAATGAATTTAAAAGTACTAAGGAATACAAGTATGTAAATTTATCTAGTGTAGATTTAAAAATATTAAAAGATAGTATTGTTAGAAAAAGTTATGAAGGACTTTTAGTCATTCCAAAAACTACTGATAATGTATTGCTTCAAAAAAACATTCAATATATTTCAAATGACAGCCCAAGTGTAACATTTATTGGTGACATAGAGGAAGTAGTATCAAAAAAGTTGACCGCTGAAAATTTTCAAAAAGAAGGATTAGATACTTTAAAAATTAATAAAGCTAAGGCAGAAGTATCAATTAATCTTGAGAAAGCATCTGGTGAAGCTTCCCTCAAAGGTCTTAATGAAATTAAAATTGGAATAGGAGGGATATTTGGTTATTTAATTATGATGTTTATCATTATTTATGGAAATATGGTGATGCGTAGTGTTATTGAAGAAAAAACATCCCGTATTATTGAAGTTATTATTTCATCTGTAAAACCATTTCAATTGATGATGGGGAAAATTATCGGAACTTCTTTAGCAGGAGTTTTACAATTTTTGATATGGGCAATTCTTGGACTATCAGCAATGTTTGTATTATCGTCCGTTTTTGGTGTACAATTGGGTTCTACTTCAAGTGTTCAAACGCAACAAGTTATGCAAACAGCGCAGCATGCTATGGGTAGTGATATTCAAATGTACATTAAAGAATTGTGGAATTTACCCATTGCAACAATCCTAATTTCATTTATCATTTATTTTATTGGTGGCTACTTCCTATACAGTTCATTTTATGCTTCAATTGGTGCTGCTGTTGATAATGAAACCGATTCCCAACAATTTCTTTTGCCTATTATAATGCCATTGATTTTAGGTGTATATATTGGATTTTTTACGGTTATGAATGATCCCAATGGAACTATTGCCACTGTATTTTCAATGATTCCATTAACCTCTCCAATTGTAATGATGATGCGAATTCCGTTTGGAGTGCCTATGTGGCAAATTGCAATTTCGATGACTATTTTGTTTGCCTCATTTCTAGGTGTGGTTTGGTTTGCCTCAAAAATTTATCGCATTGGAATTTTAATGTATGGCAAAAAACCAACTTGGAAAGAGTTATACAAATGGCTTAAATATTAAAAGTGGATTTAAGTAAATAAACAATCCACAAATTTCTAAAAAATGAGTAAAATACTAATCATAGAAGACGAAGCTTCCATCAGAAGGGTATTGATTAAAATACTTTCTGAGGAAAATGACTCTTATCAAGTAGAAGAAGCCGAGGATGGTGTTCAAGGTTTGGATAAAATCAAAAATACAGATTATGATTTGGTATTGTGTGATATCAAAATGCCCAAAATGGATGGTGAAGAATTGCTCGAAGCCGTTAAAAAAATCAAACCTGAGATTCCCATGGTCATGATTTCTGGACATGGTGATATGGAAACCGCTATCAATACGATGCGTCTTGGAGCTTTTGATTATATCTCAAAACCACCCGATTTAAATCGTCTTTTAAATACGGTTCGTAATGCTTTAGATAAAAAACAACTTGTTGTTGAGAATAAAATCCTGAAGAAAAAAGTAAGTAAGAATTACGAGATAATCGGAAATTCGGAGCCAATTATTGCAATCAAACAAATGATTGAGAAAGTGGCTCAAACCGATGCGCGTGTATTAATTACGGGGCCAAACGGAACGGG
>CAIRMK010000034.1 GCA_903879645.1 uncultured Bacteroidota bacterium | reverse complement strand
TATTATTTATTTATTTGTATTTATAATCAATTTTTCATGAAAAAAATATACTTTTTACTGCTTTTTATTGGAATGCCTCTTTTTGCTCAAAATTCTCTTCCAGATTTAACGTTAACTACAATAGATGGAAAAATAGTTTCTTTAAAAAATGATTTTTCAGAAAAAGACAAACTATATGTTTTCTCCTTCTGGGCAACTTGGTGCGGCCCTTGTATCAATGAATTAGACGAAATGAACGACGTTCAAACGGAATGGAAAAAAAATATCAATTTTGAAGTAATTGCTGTAGCTACTGATGATTCGAGAACCCAAAAAAGAGTAAAACCTCTTGTCAATGGAAAAGGATGGGACTATAAAATCCTTTTAGATACTAATCAAGATTTAAAAAGAGCCCTTTCAATTGTGAATATACCATATACAGTTGTGATTAAAAACAATAAGATTGTACACATACAAAATGGGTATGTTCCGGGTAATGAAGTTGAATTATTTGAAAAATTGAAGTCCCTAAAATAATGAAAGTAAAATTTACACTATTATTCTTATTTCTAATCCCTTTAACTATTTTAGCACAATCTAAAGTTAATGTTTTTGGCGGATTTGAATCTAACTCCCAATGGTATCTTAATGATAAAGGTTTAAAAGATGAATTTAACAACCCAACAATTCATCCAGAAGATCCTTTACGATCAAATAACTATCTTTTTTTGAATTTGAAATATAAAAATTGGTCTGCTGGATTACAGGGGGAAGGATACGAAAAAAATGCTCTCTTAAATATGAATCCAAAATACATTGGAACTAATCTATCAACTTACTTCATTCAATATAAAAATAAAAAAATAGATGTAACAGCTGGTTATTTCTATGAACAATTTGGAAGCGGACTACTATATAGAAGCTGGGAGGATCGGGCTCTTGGTATTAATAATGCTTTGAGAGGTGGCAGAATAATTTATAAACCAACGAATTTTATTACCCTAAAATCTATTTATGGACAACAAAAAACTGGTTTTGAAGTTTCAAAAAGTAAAATATATGGCTTTGATGCTGAATTAGGCCTATCTAACCTTTTTAATTATAAGATTACTGAAGTATCTATTGGATTAACTTATGTTGGGAGAGATGAAAAAACAGATGTAATAAACCCAAATTTTTCTAGTTTAACAAATTGCTATTCGGGAAGATTAAATTTTAATCACAATTCATTTTATTTATCATCAGAATATAATTATAAAAATAAGGATGCTGTTATACAAATTCAAAATCAAATAGACAATTCTTTAATAAAACCAGGAAGCGCACTATTGCTAAACTCTGGCTACTCTAAAAAAGGATTTGGAATAGACGCAACGTTTAGAAGATTAGAAAATATGAGTTTTTTCTCCCAGAGAGCATCAAATGGAAATACTTTTAATGACGAAATAATAAATTTCATTCCAAGTTTAACGAAACAACATCATTATAGTTTAGCCAACATTTATGTCTATCAATCACAACCTAATGTCGCCCTCACAGATAAAGACTTAGTAAAAGCTGGAGAAATTGGAGGACAAATAGATGTTTTTTATGATTTCAAAAAAGGAACGAAAATTGGAGGTAAAAATGGAATGAAAGTAGCTTTTAACTTTTCCAATTGGAATGCTTTAGGGGGGACTTTTTATATCTATAATCCACAGGATTATAAAACTGATTTCTTAGGTTTTGGAAAACGTTATTTTACCGACGCTAATATAGAAATCACAAAAAAATGGAACTCTAAATGGCAATCCATTTTTAGCTATATTAATCAATACTACAATAAAAAATTAATAGAAGGAACATCTGGAGAGATTCATTCCAATATTATTGCAGCTGAAGCAACTTATAAATTTACCGCTACTCGTTCATTAAGATTGCTTGGCGAGCATTTATGGGCAGACCAAGATAAGAAAAACTGGGCGGGTGCCACAATTGAATTCAACCTTAATTCTAAACTTTCTTTGTATACATCAGATTTATATAATTATGGAAATGATGTAGATTATTTAAGAAATCATTACTATAATATTGGGGGTGCTTACAGAAAAAAATCTTCTCGCCTTTCATTAAATTATGGTAGACAAAGAGGTGGATTATTATGTGTTGGAGGGGTTTGTAGATATGTTCCTGAAAGCTCAGGCGTTTCATTATCATTAAATACCACTTTTTAAAAGTAATAGAAAAGCCTCATTATAATATAATGAGGCTTTTTTAATTTCTATAAAAATAAATAGATTATTTTTTTACAATTTTAATAGAGGCTTCGGCACCATCACTATTTTTAAATTTCAAAATATAAATAGTTGAAGCTAAATTTGAAACGTCTATTGATTGATTTCCTATAACCAAATTCTCATTTCTAATTAATTCCCCACTTAAATTATATAATCGCACTTCTGTTTTATTGGCAACATTAATTTCTAAATTTGAGTCTACTAAATTTGATTTTAAAATGACTCCTATATTCTTTATACTTTCAAAATTAACATCCGTTAATGCAGGAGTATAGCGATAAGTAAAAGAAATTGGCGTTCCTATTTCTAAACCACTATGATCCACCTGATAAAATTTAAAAACATATTCTACATTGGAACCAGGTGTATTTCCTGTATCTAAATTTTCAAAATGATCAAAGTTGCCATTTGTCCCCCCGGCTGGAATAACAGCTCCAAGAGAAGGAAAAGGGGTTCCAAGACTTAAACTACTGATACAGTTTGGCTGAACACAGTAAACTACATTTGTTCCAGAAGTATTGACCATACTAACACACTTTGTTTTAACAGTAATTGACGACGCTGAAGTATTGCCAATAACAAAACCAAAATCTGAACCCGGGTCTGTAGCTACATTAAAAGTAAAAATATCTCCGTCATTAATTATTGTCCCATTTAATTTTTTTAATGTCATCTGTGAGTAAGAGACAATAGATACCAAAAAAATTATCAATTTAAGTATATTTTTCATGAGCTTATTCTAAAATTATTTTTTTAATTTCTGAGCCACTTTCATTTGAAATTTTAACCAAATAAACGCCTTTTTGCAATGAAGATAAATCAATGTTTCCTGCATTATTAATATTTTTTGTAGAGAAAACAACTTTTCCTAAAACATCAATAACATCAATAGAAACAGGATTTAAAGTGTTTATATAAACCAACCCTTTCGTTGGATTTGGATAAATATTAAATTTTGTTTCGGTAACACTATTCACACTTAATGTTGTATTTAGGGCTACTTCTTTTGCATTCACTATCTGTGAAGTGGCATTATCAATAACAATTGCTACAAGTTTAATGTTGTTTTCAAATTGAGTAGTTGGCAATGTGTAATTAAAAGTATAAGTGTAAGGAGTATTATAAGTTACAGAAGTTGGTACTGAACCGCTAACTCCAGCATAACCGCCAAGCAAAGCTCTCCCAACATGATTATAAACCATATTGGCTGCCGGTATTGGACTTCCTAAATTTCTCCAATTTATTCCTTCCCAGTCAATTAAATCAATTCCTTGTGAAGAATAATAGTTGTGCTGATCATAACTTGTCCCAGTTCCTACTACTCCATCTTCTACAATAATAGCCGCCAAATTATAATTAGCGCTAGCCAAATCTAAAGCGAATTTTGCCTCTACATCAAGTGAAATCTGACGAGTTGTAGGATTCCATGATTGGTTTGGAATAGATACTTTAGCTAGAGGCGTTTTATTGAATTCAGCTTCAAAACTTGGCTCTAATGAATCAATTCCTGGATCAATTTCTGATGCAACCCTATTGAGTACTCCACTTGGATATCCTGTTATTAATCCAGACATTGCTGTATCATATTCAGCTAAAACCATTGGATCGCCATTATGAACAGCAACACCAATAAAACTGCCGTCGGCATGATTATGATACATATCTTTTAATCCAACATGTCCTCTTACACACCAACCACACCAAGTGCCAGTTCCCTCTTCATATACAACTGCTTTTGGAAAAATTTCATTTACTACAGTAATAGTTTTTGTTATTTGATTATTAGTTGTATCACTATCTGTTGAACCATTATTAACATTAGATATCCATACGTTCAGTGAATATTGACCTACTAATGGGTTCCATTGGTCCTGATGAGTGAAATTATAAGATTGATTATTAACAACATTCAATCCTGATAACGTTTGAGTATGAATAGTACCTGAATCTACTTGCCAATTAATATCTATTGAATTGATTGTATTCAATCCTAAATTTGTAATAGTACCAGAAATAGGTGTTGCAGCATTAACAACAAAAGAATTAATAGAAATTGATTTCAATTGAGGATCATTAGTTGGAATTTGTTCTAAACTAATTTGGTCAATAAAAACATTATCACCATAATCAGATGTCCCTTTAAGAATAATATATTTTGCTCCTGTGGTTGCTGAAGGCAAATTAAAAGAATAAGGATACCATCCCTCTGTAGCTTCTACAGGTGATAAACCAAGAGCTCTGTTCACTGTTCCTAATAAAGTAGCGCCTGTAAGATTAGCAGCAGAATTTATGTAAACAGCAACATTATCAGCACTGGTACCATAGCCATTATCTCTATACATTTTAAACTTAACTTTATATTCTAAACCAGCAAATGTTATAGCTGGGGAAGTAAGTGTTGCACTCCCTCCTGAAGTGATATCATAAGAGTCAAATTTTGCCATCCCTGCCCCAGAAAAGGGAGTACATGTTGGGGATGTTCCGGCAGTAACTCTGGACCAACCTGGAACTGTAGTTCCTGAATCATTTACAACGGTAGTAGATGTCCATCCCAAAGCCGCATCGAAATTTTGAGAGGCGACAACTTGAGCCTTGCTCTGATAAGCAAGAAACAATAAAAATAATAAAGTAATTTTTTTCATAAAGTAAAGTTTGAAATTTTTTGGTTAAGTTGTTATTTCGTACAATGTTACAAATAAATTTTAATCATTCAAAAATACTTACAAAAAATACTTCGGGCAAAGAATCGATTAATGCAGAATTCCGCAAAAAAACAAAAACTGAAAAAAATTAAAATTGCTTTTTTAATATAAAAATGTACATTTACAAAAAATTGGGGGGATTAGCTCATTTGGCTAGAGCGCTTGCCTGGCAGGCAAGAGGTAACCGGTTCGACTCCGGTATTCTCCACAAGTAAAATCAAGCCTTACAGCAATGTGAGGCTTTTTTGTTGGTGTCTAAGTGGAGTTTTTGAGTGGAGTTAAGTGTACCACTCAAAAGAAAAAAGGCTCTACTAATTTAAAGTAGAACCCTTTTATTTTTGTTAGTCACCAAAGAAACTAAATCCCATTTCATTTACTTTTTTAACTACTTCTGCTTTATCAATATAATTACCTAACGTTACTTTAGCGGACCTCTGGTAACCCATAGATTCAACAAAGCCTGTCTTGGTATGAAGTTTAGTCAAGAATGTTTTACGCATGTGCTTAAGCGTTATTTTACTTGATATACCAGCTTTCTTCTTATAAAATGTAAACGAATCACTCAATTGGTCCGCTATGGTCTTCCTTAAAATCTTCTCATCACCAGCAATCAAATATTTATCAGCACCCAAGTTTTCCTTATAATTCAATCGAATCAACAAAGCCTCCAATTCTTTGCTATAAGGAATCATAACCTTCTTAGGTTCCTTGCTGTTATTCCAATTGTGAGCCCTATCAAATTTTAGGTCTGTTCCTATTAAATGATGAATCTTCCCATCATCATCCAACACAATATCTGAATACTTTAATATCATTGATTCTTCGATTCGCATTCCTGTGAATGCAACCAATTCAATCGCATCCCTTGTGTATGGTCTGTACATATTTTTTCTTTTACCATTTGAGAAGACATGAACCGAATCCACATTCGATATGGTGTTCAATATCTTTATAAAATCGGCATCATTAACGCTAATCGGATTGGCATTCTCATATTGTAGGTTAATATCTTTGAAGTAATTTGGGATTAAATATCCCTTTTTATCAATCAAATAGCTATTAAAATTCTTCAACGCTTTTATATTATGATTATGCGTTGATGCTGATTTGCATAAAGGTTCCAAATGCTCATAATACTTACCAACAATCTCATCTGTCAAATCATAGATTTTGAAAGTGTTTAGATTGACTTTGTTCTCTTGTAAAAAATCTGTAAAATTCAGAACATAACGAACAGTGGATTTAACATAGCCATTGGAACGAATTACTTGTAGGTGTTTTGGTATATCGATATTTTGCAAGTAATCTGTATACATCATAACGCATTCCTTAAGCAATTCGGGTTTAATCTCAACTTTTGGTTCTGGGGTTATAAACTTAAACGGATTTGATAATTCATCCTTGAATGCAAGCAATTCCTTGATTGCTTCATCGTAATCTAGCGAGGTCAAATCCCTCGTTTTGCGACCTTCATTTGCTTTTAGTACTGCTTTATATTTCTGACGTTCCAATGGGTGAACACAGCCATTGTATGGGGTTTGCGACACTTCTATGTGTCTTCCGCATTTCTTGCAAACAATGTGCAAGCCAGCGAATTTTTTATATTTTAATAATTTCATTTTTGTTTGTATTAATTTTTAATGCGAGTGTAATTTATTTTGGTGACCCGCCAAATAATTTTGTTGATAAATTCCCTTTTGCCACGTAATTGGTTGTTTTTTTCTTGGAATTGCTAAAGTCCATAACATCGGCTAAATTGTCTTTTAAATAAGCCTCATAAATAGTTCTCCACTTATCACCATGTTTGGATTTAAGTACTAGAATTAGAGGCCAGTCATAAGCCAATTCAAAATCGGCTTTCGTTACAAATTCGCCTGACGAATCTTTGTATACATTAACATTGCTTTTACGGCACCATGTTTTAACAGCACGAGTATCATTTTTATTTATAAGTCGAAGTATTTCGTGCAGATACATTCTATCTACGTGTAAAAAATATATTGTCATTTTTTCATTTTTTAAATTATTATTTATTTCATTTGGATAGTAAAGTTTACTCTATCCTATTTATTTCTTCCCAACTTATCTTATGGGTTTCATTATTTCCATATAGATTGGTTACTTTTAGGCTATACTCCAACGATATTTTTGCAAAGTCTTCTTTTAGAACATCTAACACCCTTGAATAATCATTCCTTCTAACGATAAGCGAATCGTGCTTTGTTAGGCAGAATAACTTTATCTTTTTTATTCTGATTAGCAAACAATCAATAAAGATTTCCGACTCTTTGTTTTGAAGCATTATCGAAAATTGGTTGTCACCATGAGCCTTCTTGTACCTTTCAATCCAACCTATCACCGAAGGAAACAATTTCTTTAATTTAGCCTTTGAAGTAGTGTTATTTCTTCGAGAACTAAACATGATTTCAAACATTGCATTTTTAGCGTCAGCGACTGATTCTAAACCAATGATTTGCTGGATATAAGCATACAGTTGACCTGAAACTGACAACTCCTTAAATTGCTTAAAATCGTCTGAATACAAATGCTCCTTGAGTACATTACTTAGGATTGCAAACTGCGAATTGCTAAGGTCAATCTGGACCAAATCATTTTGAAGGCATATTTCGTCAACCATTAAAGAACTCATATTGGTGAAATTGGTGTCCAAACGTTTATTGGTAGGATTCCTTTCTGCTTTAAGGTCCTTTCTTTGGAGTCTCACCAAAGAATTTAAATACGAATATCCTATGGATTGTTTCTTATTATGAAGGAAGTTATTCGGCTCAGCAAAGCCATATTTTCCATCATCTTTAATCAAAGATTTACCTTGCTTTTTAGCTCTAGCAATTGCATCTATCGTTTTGGTATAGTATGTTTTTCCATCAAGGTAATATATCTTAACAACATCTTCTTTAATTTGTTCATCAACTTGGAAATCCTCAATAGATAAATTATCTATCCTATTTCTAACTAGGTCCATCAACTTATCATAATCAATTACTAGAGTATTTACATCCTCTTCAAACCATTTGTTAAGCATATTATACTCCTTATTTATCCCTTTGATAATGTCCTTGTAGCCCAATGTTACCAAGGGTTCAAGGTAATTATGGTTACATAGTACCCAGAGGGAATATTTCGGGAAGAATGAAGAAGAAACTTGGTAATCATAACATATATTTTCCTCATGAGAATAGTAGTTATTTCTAATTACAATCTGTTTATTTAATAACACTTTTAACCATGTATAATAAGACTTATCAAATGTTTTAATTAGATATGCCTGTGGTTTTGGTACAAACGATGTTAGATTATCATATTCTCTTAATGAATCCCGAAGAAGAATCCCAATGAATTTAAAACAATGGGATTTATCCGTTTTGGATAATTCTAATCTATTTATTGCTTCAACTAATAATCTCGGCAATGAAATATAAGAAGTTATCGTTTTCTTGTGAACCTTTTGTTTGTTCTTAAATAAATTATTTCTCATTTTTCCTTTCGTTAAATTCAATAAAAATCTAGTCC
>CAIRMK010000033.1 GCA_903879645.1 uncultured Bacteroidota bacterium | reverse complement strand
TTAATTAAGCAAACAAACTATAGAATAGCTTTTGGATTTTTAGTTATAGTTTATGCTTTTTTTAGGTTTTATCGATTAATAAAATCAAATGATGAAAATTAGATTTAAACTACTTATTGCATTGACCGGTTTATTTTTTATACTTTTATATGCTTGTAATGGCAATAAAAATAAAGAAACCATCTTAACAGGATCCACCTCTATTTTGGTTGATGAAACGCTACTTCCAATTATAGAAGATCAAGTGGCTGTTTTTGAAAATCAATATAATGCAAAAGTAAAATTGATTCCACAATCTGAAAAAGAAGCTGTTGTATCATTTTCAAAAAAAAAATCTGGAATAATTGTTTTATCTAGAAAATTGAATAAAGAAGAAAACACTATTTTTAAAAACAAAAAAATAGTACCAAAAGAAACTCCTTTTGCCATTGATGCCATTGCATTGATTAAAAATAAAAAATCAAACGATTCTTTAGTTAATATGGCTGATATAGTTGATTTTTTAAAAGGGAGTAGAACTAAGATAAAAGGATTAGTTTTTGACAATCCTAACTCAAGCACAATGCAGTACTTCTCAGAAGTATCAGGAATAAAAACTATACCTGAAAATGATATTTTTTCATTTAAAACAAATAATGAGGTAATAAAATATGTTGCTCAAAATGATGGAATGATAGGTGTCTTGGGATTAAACTGGTTGTTTCAACCAAGTCTGGAAATGACAAAGTTTACAGATAACATTACTGTTTTAAGTGTTAAAGATTCTAATACAAAACAATATGTCTATCCTAGTCAAGAGAACGTAGCTACCAGAAAATATCCTTTGGCACGTGTTTTGTACATTATCAATTGCCAAGGTTATGATGGTTTAGGAATGGGATTTTCATCCTTCATTGCAGGTGAAATTGGACAACGAATCGTATTAAAATCTGGATTGGCACCAATAAGAGAGCCAAGTAGAAATATTAGAATCAGAAATAAAATTGAAAATAATTAGAAATAAAAACAAGATGAACAAATTTAAGATTTTTAGTATCACTTTTTTAATTGCAACTACAATTGTACAAGCTCAAGATATTGAACAAGCAAAAAAATCTTTGGACGCAGAACAATATGAAAAAGCAAAAATAATGCTTAAAAACATTATTAAAACTAATCCAAACAATGGTAAAGCTGAATTTTTATTAGGAAATATATATTTAAAACAAAACATAGAGGATTCTGCTAAAATCTTTTTTCAAAATGGATTAAGTGCTACTGATGGAGCAAGATTTAGCACTATTGGGTTAGGACAAATTGATTTAGAAGCAGGAAATATTACTGCTGCTCAAGCAAAGTTCGATCAAGTGATAAAAGCTTTGAAAAAGAAAGATACTGAAGAGTATGTTTATATCGCTCAAGCGTACATGAATAATTCGAAACCAGATTATAAAACTGCCATTACTATTCTAAATAAAGCAAAATTAATTAGCCCTAATGATGCTTCAATAAAATTAGCTCTAGGCGATGCTTTTTATGGTGATAAAAATCAAAATGATGCTTATGCTTCTTATAGAGATGCGTATTCCGACGACAATACTTTAATCCGAGCTAAAATGCAGTTAGGAGTTCTTCTTAAAGGTGCTAAAGCCTATACCGAAGCTATCAAGGCTTTTGATGAAGTGGTAGCATTGAATCCAAATTATGGGCCTGTTTATAGAGAATTTGCAGAAACATATTATTACTGGGCCAATAACAAACCAGCTACTTATACCGATAATATTGCAAAAGCATTAAGCAATTATGAAAAATATATGAGTTTAACAGATTACTCTTTAACCTCTCGTATGCGTCATGCTGATTTTTTAATCTTAGCAAAAGACTATAAGGATTTGGAAATCGAAGCTAATAAAATGAAAGAATTGGATAAAGTTAACCCAAGAATTTTACGTTATTTAGGCTATTCATCGTACCAAAATGGAAACTACGATTCTGCAATTTCTGCCTTAACCGATTTTACAACTAAAGGTACTAACAAAATTATCTCTGGCGATTATTTCTATTTAGGCTTATCAAAAATAGGGAAATCAGTAAGTGCCGACGGCAAAACAGTTGATGCTACAATGCTTACTAATGGTACAGCTGATTTGAAAAAATCATTAGATATGGACATTGTTATGGCAAATGGTCTTAATGAAATTGGTAAAAAATATTTTACTCAAAAACTATATAGTTTAGCAAGTCCAATTTTTGAGCTAGCGATTTCTAATCCTGATTCTAGAAACTATCTAGAAGACAACGTTTATTATGGTCTTTCAGTATTAGCAGAAAATAGAGGAAAAGATGTTAAATTAATTGATAAAATTGCTTTAGCAAAAGCAGATAAATCAATGGATAACGTTATAACGGGTAATGCAACTTATCAAGAAGCTTATTTATATAAAGCCAGAATAAACAATACGTTAGAAAAAGATGATATAATGACGGCTAATTATCAAAAATATGTGGATTTAGTAATTGCAAAAGGTACTGATGAAGTAACAAAAAACAAAGCTAAAATAACAGAGTCTTACAATACTATGGCGGCTTATTTTGCAAATACTGACAAAGCTAAAGCTAAAGAATATTTTGGAAAGACTTTGGCTATTGACCCAACAAATGCTTATGCTTTGGAATCTTTAAAGATTTTAAAATAACCCTCTCGTTATTGATTTAATAAAATTAATAGTAGTTTAAACTACTTTCTAAATCGCCTAATGTATTAGGCGATTTTTTTTATTTATGTTAAAATATGTAAGAAATTATATAGATAAATAATAAATGGAGTAATTATCAGTTATTAGTATCTACCCTAATTCAAATCATTATGCAGAAATCATTGTCTACACTTTTATTACTACTAATTTGCTCGATAACTTTTTCCCAAACTACTATATCTTTAAAAGGGAAAATCATAGATGACGTTACAAAATTGCCAATTGAATCTGCCACGGTGTATATTGCTTCTGCGAATGATTCAGCTGTATTAGAATATACCATCACTGATAAATTAGGACGTTTCGATTTCAAAATAAAAAAGATAAACAAACCTGTATATCTTAAAATATCTTTTATAGGGTATCAAGACAATAAGATTGAATTGGAAAAAATTGCCTCAGGAAAAGATTTTGGAATCCTTACTTTAAAAGCTGTCATCAAAAATCTAGATGAAGTTGTTATTAAAAATGAAGCTCCGCCCATTAGAATAAAAAAAGACACTTTAGAATTTAATGCATCTTCCTTTAAAGTTCGTCCAGATGCCAATGTGGAAACTTTATTAAAACAACTCCCTGGAGTTGAAATTGATTCAGACGGCAAAATTACAGTAAACGGAAAAGAAGTCAACCAAATTCTTGTTAATGGAAAGCCTTTTTTTGATAAAGATGGAAAAGTAGCCTTGCAAAATCTACCTTCAGACATTATCAAAAAAGTACAAGTAACTGACACTAAAACAAAAAAAGAAGAAAAGACAGGAGCTGCTTCTAGTTCCAATAATGCAAGTATAAACTTAACCATTGATGAAAACAAAAACAAAGGATTATTTGGGAAAGTTATGGCAGGTTATGGCTCTAGCGGAAGGTATGAGAGTAGCGCTTTAGTAAATTATTTTAAAAACAAAAGAAAGATTAGTGTTCTTGCTTCTTCCAACAATATCAATTCTATAGGATTTTCTATGGACGAAGTTTTTGACAATATGAATGGAGGAAGAAGCAGAAGTATGAGTACTTTTTCGGATGGTTCTTTTAGTATTAATGGCAGAAGATATGGTGGAGGAAGTGGAATTACTCGTTCAAACATGGTGGGATTGAATTATTCTGATGAATGGACAAAAAATACCGAAGCTTCTGCAAGTTATTTCTATTCGGATGCCAATACAAAAAATGAAAATCGAACTAATCTGATTACTTTTTTGCCTACAGGGAATTTTACGACCAATTCAAATTCAAATTATTCCGAAAATCGATACGCACACAACATGTCTTCGGTTTTTGAATACAAATTAGACTCTTTAAGTTCTATTGTCATTGAACCAAATTTCACCAAATCGAATACTAAAAATTCAAATATGGCATCACAATCTTCTTTTGATGCTACGAATGCGATGTTAAACAGTAGCACTTCAGATACTACAAATGATAATGATGCTTCTACTTTTAGTAATACCTTATCATTTACACGTTCTTTCAAGAAAAAAAGCAACTATTTGAGTCTAGTATTTGAAAATGAAAATGGTACTACAACAAATACTAATTATACTAAATCGAATACCTTTTTCTATCAAGGAGGTTTGCCGGACGACATCAGGAATCAGTATAATAAATCAAAAAATACTTTGGCAAATTATAGGGCCGAATTTGAATACACGCAACCTATTACAGACTCGCTTCTAGTTAAGCTAGGTTTAGAATATAAATTAAACCAAAACAATAACAGTAGGGATTCGTATGACTTTGATGCCAACAACCAAAGCTATTCTATATTGAACAACGTACTAACCAATGCTTATAACTCTTTAGAACGAACTTTTACACCCAACACAAGTATAAATCTTACTAAAAAAACCTTTAGCTTTAATTTTACTATGGGCACCAACATCATTCGTTATAACAATGATGCCGATTACTTGAATTTGAATACTTCTATGAACAAAACCTATCTTTCGCCTAATGTTCATGCTTATGGAAAATATAATTTCTCTAAAACTAAAAATATATGGTTGAGTTATAATTATGATTATGATTTACCAAATGCCAAACAATTAATTCCTATTGAGGATTTATCTAGTCCGCTGAATACTTTTATTGGAAATCCGAATCTTGAATTAAACAAATACCACAATTTTTATTTCTCTTATCGCGATTTTGATTATGCCACACGCAGTGGATATGGGACTTATATGGGTGGTAATTTTTATGACAATCAAATTGTGTCTTCTATTTCGTACGACGAAAATAGAAAACAAACCACTACCTATGATAATGTATCGGGAACTTATACTTCATGGGCCGGGATTTATTGGAATAAATCTATCAAAAAAGAAGCTCACAAATTTAGGATTGAAACACGTTTGGGTAACAATTTTGGGCTTTCTAAAGGCTATACTGATGGCGAATTGTTTAGTGCACGATCTTATACATTCTCTCCAAGGATAAATTTTTCTTACGATTATGGAGAACTTCTTACCGTTAACCCATCTTACAATTACACCTATTCAAAAACAAATTACAGCAACTATACTATTGGAGGAGCAAATTCTTTTACACATAAATTCAATCTGCAATTGACCAATTATTGGCCCAAGAAATGGGTTTTTGGCAATGACTTTGGGTATACTTATAATTCTAATATTGCCGATGGATTCAAAAAGGATTTCTTTTTATGGAATACAAGTTTGTCCTATAGTTTTTTTGAAAAGAAATTTATGGCTAAAGTAAAAGTATATGACTTGTTAAATCAAAATCAAAGCACTACCCGAACCATTACTCCAACTTCAATTCGAGAGGAAGAAAACACGGTACTCAAAAGATACATCATGTTTTCATTGACTTACAAACTTGAAAAGTTTGCCGGGAAAGAAAGGAAATCTGGCGGAATGAGAATGTTCTAATTTTAAAACCCTTTTAGAGTAAAATACTGTAAAAGGGTTTCTTTTTTTATGCTGAAGTCGTTTAAACTTTTTCGCTTCAATCAAAAAAGTTTAAACGACTTCACTATTTATTTTCGTAGAAATTCAATTTTTGTTCCTGTATTCATGCCATTATTTTTGGCTAAAACGCCACACATGTGAAATAACATTCGGGCTCCCACATTGCCATCCCAATCATCATTTTCACCTGGGGCTACTTCAACTAAATCAAAACCAATTATCTCTTTACCACTTTCGGCTAATTTGTTGAATAAATAGGTAGCTTGTTCAAAAGAAAATCCTCCAGGCACCGGAGTCCCTGTATTCGGGCAATACCAAGGATACATTCCGTCAATATCAAAACTAATACATACCTTTTGCGGAAGCGAAGCTATAATTGCATGACATTGTTGCTGCCAAGTTTTGCCCTCAAAAGATTCTTTTTTCAAATCAGAGTCGGTGTGGACCAATACTCTTCCATTTTGCTCGTTTACCACGGCAACTTCTTGCTCACAAAAATCGCGTATTCCCACTTGAACAATCTTTGAAACTTGTGGAATTTGCAACGCATTGTACATAATAGATGCATGAGAATAAGTAAACCCTTCATAAGCAATACGCAAATCCATATGGGCGTCCAAATGCAAGATACCAAAGTTTTCATGTTGTGTTGCCAATGCTTCATAATACCCAAGTGGAGTAGAATGATCACCTCCCAAGAGCACTACTTTTTTTCCTTTGCTCATCCAAAACAACACTTCTTGTTTTACTTCGGTATGCAAATCACGACACACTTTATTAATAGTTTCCAAATCCTTTTTTAGAAGAGGAATCTCATTAACATCTTGCCCATCTTCC